>CAMZKE010000010.1 GCA_947311115.1 uncultured Bacteroidales bacterium
GGTACGGAACCAAACTTACGCCTTCCGGTAGCGATTTTTGAATTTGTTCTATTTTAACTTTTATGTTTTCGATGGTTTTATTGGCATTTCCTCCTTTTACCATAAGTGTAATTCCTCCAACAACTTCGCCTTTACCGTCTTTTGTCATTGCACCGAAACGAGATGGGGCTCCAAAACGCACTTCTGCTACATCTTTAATTAAAACGGGTATTTTGTTTACGGTTTTTACAACAATACCTTCAATATCTTCTTTTGTTGTTAACAAACCTTCTGCTCTTATGTATTTAGCATAAGGTCCATCTTGTATATAACTACCTCCTGTATTTTGATTGTTCTTTTCTAAAGCTTCAAGAATCTCGTTAAGAGTAATATCAAAATTCCTTAGCGTACGTGGTTTTACCGATACTTCGTATTGCTTAATAAAACCACCGAAACCGCTTACTTCAACTATACCTTTTGTTCCTGATAATTGTCGTTTTACAATCCAATCGTGTATGGTTCGTAAATCGGCAAGGCTGTATTTGTCTATGTGTTCTTCATCAACTTCCAATGTGTATTGATAAATCTCTCCTAAACCCGTTGTGATTGGCATAAGTTCAGGGGTGCCATATTCTTCGGGTATTTCTCCCGAGGCGGGTCCAAGCATTTCGCTAACCAACTGTCTGGCATCCAATATTGGAATATTGTCTTTAAAAACAATAGTTACAACTGACAAACCATAACGCGAAATAGAACGGATTTCATCAACACCTTGCAAATTTGCCATAGCTATTTCTACAGGGTAGGTTACAAATTGCTCAACTTCTTGTGGTGCAAGCGATGGTGATATTGTAACTACTTGTACTTGATTATTAGTTATATCAGGTACCGCATCTACATTCATATTCAGCATAGCATAAGTGCCGAATAAAACCAAAGCCAGGATATGTATCCCAACTAATAGTTTGTTTTTTATTGATATTTCTATAATTTTATTTATCATGTTCGTTTAGACTGTTAATGTTGATAAAGGTTTAATGTTTTTTGAGTTTTAAGGTTGTTATTTTTTTGCAGGTTTGCAGGTAACTCTTATATAAATGTGACTGAGTTTGTTTTTACAGGAGTTATTATTTTCAAAAACACAAAATTCTTCCATGTTCTAGTATATCTATAATGAAAAATCAGCCAAAGCAATGGCTGTAATAGCTTCAATAATTACAGGAACTCGTAGAGCAATACATAGATCGTGGCGACCTTTAATTTTGAGTGTTTCAATTTTGTTGTTTTCAAAATTATAAGTTTCTTGTTTTGAATATATACTTGCCGTAGGGCGAACTGCCACCCTGAAAATAAGATTATTTCCATTACTTATTCCTCCATTAATTCCTCCTGCATTATTTGTTTTAGTAGTTCCTTTTTTATCAATAATTGCATCGTTAAACTTACTTCCGGTCATTTTTGTTGCGGCAAAACCTACTCCAAACTCAATAGCTTTAATTCCGGGAATTGAAAATGCTAGGCTACTAATTTGCGATTCTACAGAGTTGAAGAATGGTTCGCCCAATCCTATTGGCATATTTTTAGCAACACATTCAATAATTCCGCCAACAGAATCTTTGTTTTTTATTGCATTATTTATTTCTTCATCAATATTGGTGTTTCCTGCAACTTGGGTAAGAGTAGCTGTTATATGTATATCTGAAATAATTTTTTTTGCAATAACGCCGGCAGCAACAAGTCCAAGAGTTATTCTACCAGAGAAATGCCCGCCACCTCTATAATCTTGAAAGCCATTATATTTTTTTTGTGCAACAAAATCGGAGTGGGAGGGACGTGGGTGTTTAATTAAGTTAGAATAGTCTTTACTTCTTGTATTTTGGTTTTCAAATTCTATTAGTATTGGAGCTCCTGTGGTTTTTCCATTAAAAACCCCTGATTTTATTAGTGGTATATCGCCTTCAATACGTGTAGTAGTACCTTTTGCTCCACTCTTTCTACGTAATAGGTCTGTTATGAAATCATCTTCGCAAAGCGATATTCCTGCAGGACAACCGTCAACTATAACTCCAACCGATTTACCGTGAGATTCACCAAAAATGCTAATTCTAAATTTATTTCCGAAACTATTCATGTGCTTGTTATTTTTTTACATTGCTAATTTTGTTGTACGAACTTAAAACGCCTTGTATAACCGAAGAGCTAAACCCGTTAAATTCCATTTTGTTAAGTCCGGTAATTGTAACACCAAGCGGAGTAGTAACTCTATCTACTTCTCTTTCAGGATGAAAATCGGAATTAATAACTAAAGAACTTGCTCCTTTAACAGTTTGTGCTGCAATTAATTGGGCTAATTCCGATTCGAAACCTATTTCTATTCCGGCTTGCATACTTGCACGAATGTATCGCAAAGCAAAGGCAATGCCACTAGCGGCAAGAATGGTTGCAGAACCCATTAATTCGTCGTTTATTATAACCGATTTTCCTAATTTATTGAACATATTTTTTACAATACTAATATTATCATCGTTTTGTTTATATGACGATATGCAAGTCATAGATTCTTGGATAGAAATTGCGGTATTAGGCATCGCCCTAAAAATTGAAATATCGGCATCAATAATTTCTTTTATATCTTTAATATTGACACCTGTTACTGTTGATATTACAATATGATTTTGGTTAAGAATAGGCGTAAATTCTTTTACAACATTTTCAAATTTATGAGGTTTTACTGCAACAATTATAATATTAGATTGTTTTACCGCATCAATATTATTGTTTGTTATATTTATACCTCTATTCTTATAATCATTTAATTTAGACGTATTTCTTCGTGTAAGTGTTAAATCTTCAGGGTTCACTGAATTTGATTTTAACAAACCATCAGCAATAGATTTTCCTAAGTTTCCTGTTCCAATAATAGCAATTTTTGTATTCATTTAGTTTAGTTTTTTTAAATCGTTAAAAAAGTTTGGATACGATTTGTTTATAGCATCATTATTTATTATTTTAATTTCTCCATCGCAAAACAGATTCATTAAACCTCCTGCCATAGCAATGCGGTGGTCGTTATGCGAATCTATTTCACAAGCTTTTAGTTTGCCTCCTTTTACATACATAGAATCGTGTTCTAACTTAATTTCGATACCTATTTTTGCAAATTCTTTTTGTAAAGTTTTGGCTCGGTTACTTTCTTTATGCGTTAATCGCGAGATGCCCTTTATTTCGCTTACTTCATTACATTGGGCTGCTAAACACACTAACGGAGGAAATAAGTCGGGGCAGGCTGTGGCATCAAATTTAAAACTCTTTAGTTTATCTTTCTCTACTTTAACAGAATTGTTGTTTATTGTAATTTTTGCACCAGCCAATTTTAAAGCATCAATAATAGCCTTATCAGCTTGTGCTGATGCGTAATCAAGATTACTTATTACAACAGAGTTTTTAACAGCTCCATAAACTAAGAAAAAGGCACCGCCACTCCAATCGCCTTCAATATTATAGTTTATTGGCTTATATTTTTGTTTGCCTTTAATTATGAATTTTTGATAATTAATATTCTCTACTTCTACTCCAAAATCTTGCATTATTTGTAAAGTCATATCGATATAAGGTGTAGATTTTAAATTGCTTACATTTATTTCTGAATCGTTGTTTAACAAAGGTAATACAATAAGTAAACCTGTTAAAAGTTGAGAACTTAACGAACCGTCAATATTTATTTTGCCGGCTTTTATAGGTCCTTTTATTTTAAGAGGAAGTAAGCCGTTATTATTTTTAATTTTAACAGACAATTGTTCAAGTGCATCAACAATTATGTTTACCGGTCTGGTTTTTAGCGAGCCTTCTCCGGTAAGGGTAATTGTTTTATCGTTTAATGCGAAAATTGGTGAAAACATTCGTATTCCAAGCCCTGATTCGCCAACATTAAAAACATTGTTTTGGAATTCTATTTTTGAAGAGATAACAGTTAAGTTTTCATCGCTTTCAATAGTTTTTACTCCCAAATTTTCAATAATTTGTTTTGCTGAAAGCGAATCGTTGCACCAAGAAATATTATGCAAATTACTTGTTCCGTGTGCTAAGGCAGAAATTGCCAAAGCTCGCTGGAAATAACTTTTTGATGCGGCAACTGTTATTTTGTTCACTTCTTTCATTTACATTTATTTCTTGTTTATTATATATTTGTTATTAATCTAACGGAAATTTATAGTAATAAATTAGATACTTCGCTTTGCTTTGTATGACAGAGTTGATGTTAAAATAAAATTGTCTGTCATTTTGAACCTAGAGAAAAATCTAGTATAAATTATTACGGTACAAATTCACTAAGTAAATAATATTTAACATTCAATACTCATTTTATTAAATTAATTTGAAAATATTACTCATTTCATCAAAAGTTAATTGACCAGATGCTGTGCTACTGTTTTTATCTGGTGCTACGTAAGTGAAATTAGCACCTAAGTATAAACTTGTAACTCGTGAAATTCTGCCAACTTCGCCCATACCAAAAGCAATAATTTTATCATTTTTTTCGTATAACGATAATATTCGAGCAACTTCGGTTTGCGATTTTACTTGTGTTGCAATTTTTACATAATCAGCATTTTTATTTTTTGCTGAGTCTATTATTTTTTGTAGTTCTTCCATATTTGGAGTGTGTTCAAAATTATGATACGATAAAATTATCTTACAATCTGCATTTTGTGCATACTCAATTAATTCTGTAATATATTTATTATTTTCTTCTAGCTCAATATCAATATATTTAGCTCCCAAGTCAATAATATTCATTAAAAAGGCAGTAGCTTGTTCGTTAAGTAGTTCGCCTAATCTGTGTGTGATAATATATTGTGTATCAAGTTTAAATAACTGCTCTAAATGGTTGAAATCAAGATTTAATAAATCTAATCTTAACTCAACTAATTCTGCATTTTTGCAAATGAGTAAACATTCTTCAAAAGATTTGTTTGCAATGCTTACACAAATATTTTTAGCTGATAGATTTTTATAGTTCATAGTTTAAAATTTCGTTTTGAAGTTCATTAATACTTATTGTTTCTACTTTTGCTTCGCCAATTTGCTTTAAGTATATAAAATCAATTTTATTATTATTCTTTTTCTTATCCTTTACAATAGCATCGGCAATTTTATTGTTATCTATATTAACTGATATAGGCAGGCCAATCAATAATAATACATCTTTAATTTTATTAAATTCTTGTTCAGAAATATATTTTTTCTTTAATGATAAGTACGATGCGAAAACAATACCAACGGCAACTGCTTGTCCGTGAGTCAAATTGCTGTATTTTTCAATTGCGTGAGCTAAAGTATGACCAAAATTTAGTTTTTTTCGTTCACCATTTTCTTTTTCATCATTTTCTACAATTTTTGCTTTAATTTTAATGTTATCAAAAACTAGATTTGTTATTGTATTGTAATCTAAATTTAGTATTTTATTATAGTTTTCTTTAACAAATTTAAACATCTTATAATCAGCGATTAACGAGTGTTTAATTATTTCACCCATACCCGTATTTATCTCAGCTTTTGGTAATGTGTTAAGCAATTTAGTATCACAAATAACAAATTCCGGTTGATTAAAATTACCAATAATATTTTTGTATGAGTTAAAATTAACACCATTTTTGCCACCAACACTTGCATCTACTTGAGATAATAGACTGGTAGAAACAAAGCCAAATTTTATACCTCTCATATAAATTGAAGCAACAAATCCTGCTATATCGCAAACTATTCCTCCGCCTATGCCAAGTATAAAACTATGTCTGTCTGCATTTAGTTTTATTAAGTTATCAATAATATAATTAATTGTTTCAAAGGTTTTAATTTGTTCTCCTAAACCAATTTTAATTATAGGGAATTTAGGGAATTTATCAGAATAATATTTATTCAAATTTTCATCAGTAATAATAATTACATTATTGTTAGGCAAAAAGTTTTTGATATTCTCAAAACTTTCGCCTACAATAATTTTTGATGTTCCTTTTAATGTTATTTGTTGCATTATTCAATTATTTTCAAAGCAAGAGTAACATATTAATAAGTGTGTTTCTTGCAAAGACTATTTAACAAATGTAATATTTTTTACGCATTCATCACTTCTGTTTGCTTATTAATTGATTCTTGATGAATTGCTTTGTAAACTTTAGAAATAAAATCTTCAGATAAATCTCTTTTTCGACCTTTATTTTTATGATTTTGTAATAAAGAACTCCATCTGCCTTGTTGAAGAATAGTCATGTTATTTTCTTTTTTATAGTTTCCAATATTAACCGATACTTTCATTCTTTGTTGTAATAAGTCCATTAATTCATCATCAATTTTATCAATTTTATGACGCAAATTTTCTAAGGTATCTAAAGATGCGTTATCAGGACTAACATCTCTAATAACAATACTTTCTAGCATTATATTTAATGTTTCGGGAGTAATTTGCTGTTTTGCATCGCTCCATGCATTATCGGGGTCAATATGCGATTCTATCATTAAACCATCAAAGTTTAAATCCATTGCTTTTTGCGATATTGGCTGAATTAGTTCACGTTTTCCACCAATGTGGCTAGGGTCGTTTATCATAACTATGTTTGGCAATCTTCGTTTAATATCGATAGCCAACTGCCATTGCGGTATGTTGCGGTATATTGAATGTTCGTAAGATGAAAACCCTCTGTGAATAACACCAATTTTACGAATACCTGCTTTGTAAATTCGTTGTACTGCACCTTCCCATAAATCAACATCTGGATTAACAGGGTTTTTTATCAATACAGGAATATCAACGCCTTCTAGAGCATCGGCAATTTCTTGCATTGCGAATGGGTTTGCCGATGTTCTGGCACCTATCCAAATAATATCTATGCCCGAACGTAAGGCTTCGTAAACATGCTTAACATTGGCTACCTCAGTAGAAACTAACATTCCTGTTTCTGTTTTTACTTTCTTTAACCACTTTAAGCCTTTGCTACCAACACCTTCAAACGAACCAGGTTTTGTACGTGGTTTCCAAATACCTGCACGATAAATGGTTACGCCTATTTTCTTTAATTGGCGTGCTGTTTCCAAAACTTGTTCTTCTGTTTCGGCACTACAAGGTCCTGAAATTACTATGGGTTTATCGCTGTTTGGTAATCCCCAGTTTTTTAACTCTGTAATATTTAATTCTGTACTCATTGCTTTTTATTTTATAATATTTTTTGAATTTGATTTGCTTGCGAAATTAATTCCGTTAATTCTTCTTTGTTATTTTCTTTTATTGATGTTCTAAATGATTTTAATTTTTCGAGATATGTATCAATTACCTCTAAAACGAATTCTGAATTTTGTTCAAAAATTGGTATCCACATTTCAGCAGAACTTTTAGCCAAACGAACTGTTGAAGCAAAACCACCACTAGCTAAATTTAATATTCGTTTTTCATTTTTTTCTTTTTCTAATACTGCTAATGATAATACAAATGACGAAATATGCGACATATGCGACACATAGGCAGCACTTACATCATGCTGCTTTGAGTGCATAAATATTATTTTCATATTTAAAGTTTCGTACATTTGTTTGACTAAGCTTAATGCAAAATCCGAACTTAATTCTTCGTCGCAAATAATTGCATTTTTATAATCGAATAATCGGCTTACTGCAGCCAAAGGTCCAGAAAACTCGGTTCCTGCCATAGGGTGAGATGCTACATATTGTTTTCTATTGTTGTGATTTTCTACTATTTTACAAATTCCAGCTTTAGTTGAGCCAACATCAGTTACAACTTTTATTGTTCCTTTTATTTTATCTAAAATATTTGGTAATAATTTTTGTGTTGCATCTATTGGTGTTGCAATTATTATTAAATCCGATTCTGATATAGCTGTATCTAAATCAGAAATTTCATCAACAATCTTACTCAATAAAGCAATGTTAGTGTGGTTTATATTATTGTCAACACCTATTATTTTATTTGCAAATCCTCTGTTTTTAAGGTCTAAGCCAATTGAACCACCAATTAAGCCAAGACCAATTATTGTTACAACCATACTTGTTTAATGAAATTTAGTAAAAACCATTTCGTACTCATCTTCATTTTTCTCAATAAAATCGGTTTTTTCAACAAATTGAGAAATAATGTTTCTTGCAGTTGCTAATGTTTTTACATTGGAGCATAAAGAAATACGAACATAACGCTCGCCATTACTTCCAAAAATACTGCCAGGAGTAATAAAAACGCCGTCTTTTAGTAGCATATCTGAAAACTGTTCGGCATTTTTAAATTTTGGAAATATTTTAGCCCAAACAAACATTCCAACTTGGTCTTTGTTGTAATCGAACTTTAAAATATCGTATATTTCAAATACAATTTTTCTTCGTTCAGAATAAATATTATTTAAAGATGTAAACCAACTTTTATTGGCATTTAAAGCTGTAATTGCAGCTAATTGTATAGGTTTAAACATGCCGGAATCCATATTGCTTTTAGCTTGCAGTACAGTGTTTATATATTCTGTATTTCCGGCTAACATTCCTACACGCCAACCTGCCATATTGTGCGACTTGCTTAATGAATTAAGCTCTAATGCTATTTCGTTAGCTCTATCAGCTTCTAATATGCTAATCTGTTCATTGTTAAGTATAAAACTATATGGGTTATCGTTAATAATTAAAATATTATGCTTTAATCCGAAATCAACAAGTTTCTGAAATATATCTTTTGTGGCTTTTGCCCCTGTAGGCATATTAGGATAATTTACCCACATTATTTTTACTTGACTTAGGTCTTCTTTTTCAATTTCTTCAAAATCGGGATACCAGTTATTCTGTTCTTTTAAATTGTAATTAATAAGCTCAGCACCAAGTAATTTTGAAACTGCAGAATATGTTGGATACCCCGGATTTGGAACCAATACTTTATCGTTTGGATTTAAAAATGCCATAGAAATATGCATTATTCCTTCTTTTGACCCCATAAGTGGTAAAATCTCATTTTCCTTTAAGTTTACATTAAAATATTTGGTATAAAAATTTGCAAATGATTCACGCAACTCAACAATTCCTGAATAAGATTGATATGCATGGTTTTCTTTTTTTAAACTTTCTTCTAAAAGTTTGTAAATTGTTTTTTCGTCTGGAGACAAGTCAGGACTGCCAATACCAAGATTAATAACAGTTCTTCCGTTATTTCCCATTTTTCTAATTTCTTTTAGCTTTTTTGAGAAATAGTATTCTTTAACCTCGTTTAATCTATTTGCTTTTGCAATTTTCATATTTATAATGTTTAAACTGTTTGTACTTCTTTTTCTTTTGTAATTTTATTTTCGAAAGGTCTTTTTGCTTTTTCGTATTCGCCAATTATCGATAAATCAATAGTTAACGGTTTTATAGCGTCAAGCGAAAGACGATATTTATTGTAATTGGTAAAAACTAAATCGGCATAGAACATATATTCCCATTCTTTTCCAACAACCGGTAGCGATTGAATTTTAGTTAGGTTTATTTTGTAAAATGCTAATACCGATAATACTCTTGATAGACTACCTTCTTCGTTTGGTAATTTAAAATTTATTGATGATTTGTTAATGTGTTTGTTTTGAGTGTGATGCTTGTATATAATGTCGTTTGAAACTACTAAAAAACGAGTGTAATTTCGCTTATTTGTTTCAATACTTTTGTCTAATATTTTTAAACCATATTGTGTAGCCGCTAAGTCGCTTGAGATTGCTGCAATACCTTTTAAATTATTATCGGCAATTCGTTTTGCACTGAGTGCTGTATCTTCGCTATCAATAAGTTTAACTCCTTTTCGCCTTAATGGATTTAAAAAATCATGGCATTGTTGTATTGCCATTGGGTGAGAGTGTATTTCTTTAATATCTTCAATGTTTTCAGATTTAAGAGCTACTAAATTTTGTTCAATTCGCAAATACATTTCTCCCATAATCTTTAATCCTGAGTTTTTTAGAAGGGCATAGTTTGGAATAATACTTCCTGCAACAGTATTTTCAATGGCAACTATACCTACATCTGCATTTTTAAATTCAAGGCTATCGAATAAGTCGTTAAAAGTATTGCACTGAATTATATCCGATATTTCTGTATTATCAAAATATTGCCTTGTTGCAATTTCGTGAAACGAACCTAATACACCTTGTATTGCTATTCTCATTTTATTTTTATTTAAAATTGTTTCAAAAAAAAACTCCCGAGATATTTTCTCGGGAGTTTAAAATTTTAATTGTTTAATTTTAATACAATTCTATCCCGAGCTTTATTTTGTAATAAAACCAGAAATAATAAAATTGTATGTTTGTGTTTGTTATCATAATTTATTTTGACTCAGCAAATGTATGTTATTTATTTTTTTAAATACAAATTTTGTTTTCCTCAATTAATTAATTGGGGAAGATTATATTAATAATTATTTTGTAAATAATTTTATAATAATCATACAAAAAGCGAATTAATATATTCTTTCACACTCATATTTTCGCCAATTGTTTTTACAAATGCGCTACCAATAATTGCACCATTTGCAAAATTACAGGCATTATTAAAGCCTTGTTTATCGGAAATACCAAAACCAATTAGCGTTGGCGATTTTATGTTTTGCAATTTGTTAAACATATTTTTAAGCACGCTATCATCTAATTGCTTTGTTCCTGTTGTAGATGCTGACGAAACAACATAAATAAAACCGGTAGAATGTTCATCAATTAGTTTTATTCTGTCATTAGAAGTTGATGGCGTTATTAAATTGATATTATGTAAATTATACTTTGCAAAAAGTTCTTTATAATCTTTTATAAATAAATCGAAAGGCAAATCGGGAACAATTAAACCATCTATCCCAATTTTTTCAATATCTGCACAAAACTTTTCAATTCTATATTGCATAATTGGGTTAAGATATCCCATTAAAATAATTGGCATCTCTACTTCTTGCCTAATGTTTTTTAATTGCGATAAAAGTAATTTTAAAGTCATACCATTTTGCAATGCTATTTTGCTACTCTCTTGTATTGTAGCACCATCTGCAACAGGGTCGGAAAACGGTATTCCTATTTCAATTAAATCAACTCCATTTTCTTCTAATTCCTTAATTATTTTTACAGTATCGTCAATTTTTGGGAAACCAGCAGTAAAATATATTGAAAGTATGTTTTCTTTTTTATTGTTAAATAATTTATCTAATCGGTTCATTTTTTAAATTTATTATTTTGTAAATAGTTTGATAAATCCTTATCGCCTCTACCCGATATGGTTACTACAATAACATCCTTAGTTTTAAAACTTTGTTTTTCTAAAACAGCAACAGCATGAGCACTTTCCAAAGCCGGTAAAATACCTTCAGTTCTAGTTAACATAAAACCTGCTTTTAATGCCTCATCATCGTTTATACTTATGTAATTTACCCTCTTAATATCATGTAAATGTGCATGTAACGGACCAATGCCAGGATAATCTAAACCTGCTGAAATAGAGTGTGGCTCAATAATTTGTCCGTCGTCGGTTTGTATAAGGTAAGTTTTACTTCCGTGAATAACACCCGGTTTACCTACCTTTAATGATGCCGCTGTTTTTCCCGTTTCAATACCTAAGCCACCGGCTTCTGTTGCAATTAATTTCACATTATCATCTTCAAGAAAATTATAGAAGGTGCCTATGGCGTTACTACCTCCGCCAACACAGGCAATTACATAATCGGGATTTTCTTTACCGGTTTTCTCAAATAATTGTATTTTTATTTCTTTACTTATAATTGACTGAAACTCAGCAACCATTTCAGGGTAAGGATGAGGTCCGACTACCGAGCCAATTACATAAAATGTATTTTCCGGATTATTTATCCAATCGCGTAAAGCCTCGTTGGTAGCATCTTTCAATGTTTTGCTTCCGCTTTTTGCAGCTATAACTTTTGCTCCCAACATTTTTATTCGTTCAACATTTGGTGCTTGTCGTTGCATATCTTTTTCACCCATATAAATTACACAATCAATACCTAAAAGTGTAGCAACAGTTGCTGTGGCAACACCGTGCTGCCCAGCTCCGGTTTCTGCAATTATTCGGGTTTTTCCCATTTGTTTTGCTAATAATATTTGTCCAATTGTATTGTTTATTTTATGCGAACCGGTATGGTTTAAATCTTCTCGTTTTAAATAAATATTTGTATTATATTTTTTCGATAAATTTTTGGCAAAATATAAAGGACTTGGGCGACCTACATAGTTTTTGAGTAAATCTTTAAATTCATTCTGAAAACTATCTGTATTTATTATAGCCTTGTAATTCTGTTTTAGATTTTCAATATTTGGGTATAGCATTTCAGGAATATATGCTCCTCCAAAATTTCCATAAAATCCGTATTCGTTGGTTTTATATTTGCTCATTTTTTTTGTTTTACACGATTGATAAATATATTAATCTCATCAACTTTTTTTAATCCATTTTCATCTTCAAATCTACTATTTATATCTATTGCATAAATTCTGTTATCATTAAGTTTTTCAATTTTTTCGGTATCGTTTAACGAAATACCTCCACTTAAAAAATACGATTTTTTGAGCTTATAATTTTGCAATATATCCCAATTAAATTGTTTTCCACTTCCTCCAAATTGTGTTGTTTGTGTATCGAACAAAAAATATTCACAAAAATCTTGATATTCTTTACAAATAGAAAAATTAAAATTGTTATTGATTTGAAATGCTTTTATTATTTTAATATTTTTAGTCTTAAGTGTTTTGCAAAACTCCGATGTTTCGTTTCCGTGAAGTTGAATATAATCTAAATTATATTCTTGGCTGTATTTTAATATATTATCAGATGTTTCGTTTACAAAAACACCTACTTTATTAACTGAATTTTTATTGCGAATATAATCTTGTAAATTTTCTTTTACAATATATCTCTTTGATTTTGGATAAAAAATAAATCCAATAAAATTAATGTTTAACTCAAGTAAATCGGAGATGTTTTGTTTATCTAGCATTCCGCAAACTTTTATTTTTACATTACTATTATCCATAGTTTTATAATTTACTAATAAATTCATTGCAGGCATTTCCCGGATTATCGGTTTTCATAAAATTTTCACCAATTAAAAAAGCTTGAAACCCATATTCTTTTAATTTTTTGATAGTATCAATTGAGCTTATGCCTGACTCCGAAACTTTTACAAACTCGTTTGGAATTCTTTCTGACAAGCTAATAGAATTATTAATATCTACCTTAAAATGTTTTAAATCTCTATTGTTAACTCCTACACAATCAATATATTGATTTATCTTAAACAACTCTTTTTCGCTATGAATTTCTAATAAAATTTCAAGCCCAAGCGACTTTGCCAATTTAGAAAAATGTATAATTTTTGCTTTTGTTAAAACCGAAGCTATCAATAAAATGGCATCTGCACCTAAGGATTTTGCTTCTATAATTTGATATTCATCAATAATAAATTCCTTGCGTAAAATAGGAATATCTATAATATCACGAATATTTATAATATCATCTGGTTTTCCACCAAAATATTTACTATTGGTTAGTACAGATATGGCAGATACATTGGCTTGTTCATAGCCCTTTACCACATCAATAATATTTGCCCTATTATTTATTATACCTTTCGAAGGCGACTGTCGTTTAAATTCAGCAATAACGCCTGAATGCTCTTTTATATTGTTTTTTAATGAATAACAAGTATTTTCAAAATACGGACTCTCTTCAAATATTGATACATCAAAAGTGTTTTTATAAAACTCAACTTCTTTTTGCTTGTCGGCTACTATTTTGTCTAAAATATTCATTTATTTAAAAATATTTTTAATGATTTTAGTGCGTTTCCACTTTCTAACGATTCTTTGGCTTCATCAACACAATCTAAAATTGATTTGTCCGGTATAATGGTGTTTATAGCGATAGCTGAATTAGCCAAAACTACATTTTTTTGTGCTTGAGTAGCTTTGTTTTCTAAAATATTAACAAAAATTTTAGCAGATTGCTCTACATTTTTACCTCCTACAATTTGTTCGGCTTTTATTATGTTTAAACCAAAATATTCAGGTAATATAACTTGCTCTGTATTTTTTGTAATAATTTTTGTTTCACCTGTTAACGAAATTTCATCGTAACCATCAAGACTATAAATAATTGAAAAGTTTTGATTAGATTTTTGCAATAAGTAGGAGTAAATACGAGCCACTTCCAAATTATAAACTCCAACCGACTGGGCTTTTGGAAAACTTGGATTTACTAAAGGACCTAACATATTAAAAAAAGTTTTTTGTTTAAGTTCTCGCCTTATTGGAGCTACATATTTCATTGCAGGGTGAAATAATGGTGCGTGTAAAAATGTTATATTGGCTTGGGCTATTTCTTTTTTAATTTTATCAATATTATTAGAAAATTCGTAGCCTAAATATTCCAATACGTTAGATGAACCACAACCTGAAGATACGCCGTAATTACCGTGTTTTGCAACTTTGTATCCGGCCCCTGCAAGCACAAACGAGCTTAATGTTGAAATATTAAAAGTGTCTTTTTCGTCGCCGCCGGTTCCGCATAAATCTATTGTGTTATAATTACTTAAATCAACTTTTATGCACAAATTTAACAGAGCATCTCTAAAACCTGAAAGCTCGTCAACCGAAATATTTCTCATTAAATACACTGTTAAAAACGATGCAATTTCGCTATTATTAAATTGACCTGTACCTATTTTTTGTAAGCTATCTAATGCCTCGTTATAGCTAAGTTGCTCGTTATAATATAGTTTTTCTAAAATTGCTTTCATCTTATTTCTTTATTATTAAATATTACGCAGTTAAATAATTTAACTTTCAATCCAATTTTTAAGCATTTTTTTACCGTAAGGTGTTAATATTGATTCAGGATGGAATTGTACACCTCTTAAATCATAATCTTTATGAAACATAGACATAATTTGCCCTTCTTCATCAACACTTGAAATTCTAAAACAATCAGGTAAATTGCTTTTATCTACTATCCACGAATGGTAACGACCTGCTTCAAATTTTTGCGGAATATCGAGGAATAATTTATTATCCGGTAATTTAATATACATTTCGCTAGCAATACCATGATAAACTTTATTTAAATTGAAAATACCTCCGCCATAAACTTCCGCCATAGCTTGCAAGCCTAAACAAATACCTAAAATACTTTTGCTTGGGGCGTATTCTTTTATTACATCTTTAAGCAACCCTGCATCATCAGGTACTCCCGGACCTGGTGATAGAATTATTTTATCGTATTTTTTAATTTCAGAAAGAGCTATCTCATCGTTTCTAAAAACATCTACTTTTGTTCCGGTAATATCCTCAACATACTGAACAATATTGTATGTAAAACTATCGTAATTATCTAAAATTAATATTTTCATTGTTTTATATTTTTTAAATTGTTTCTGCCAATTTTAGGGCTTCTCTTAGTGCTCCTATTTTATTATCAACCTCTTGAAGTTCGCTTTGCTTGTCCGATTTATCAACAATACCAGCGCCTGCTCTGTAAATTAAACAATTGTTTTTACTTAAAAACGAACGAATTAGAATTGCAGAATTAATATCGCCATTTAAACCTATAAATCCTATTGTACCACCGTAAAATCCTCTGTTAGATTGTTCTATTTGGTCAATTAATTGCATTGCTTTGTATTTTGGTGCCCCAGATAATGTTCCGGCAGGAAAAGTATCTGCCATTACTTGAATAGGATTTGTATTTTTATTTAAAGTGCCACTAACCGTTGATACCAAGTGCAGTACATGACTGTAATATTGCACTTCTTTAAAGGTTTCTATGTCAATTCTTTTAGCCGATTTCCCTAAATCGTTTCTTGCTAAATCAACCAACATAATGTGTTCAGCGGTTTCTTTTTTATCCTCGCTTAATTTTTCAGCTAATAAACGGTCGGCTTCGTCGTCGCCTGTACGTTTAAAAGTACCTGCAATTGGGTTTAATGTAGCTTTATTACCAGACACAGTAATTTGAGCCTCAGGCGAAGACCCAAATAATTTGAATGATGCAAAATCGAAATAAAACAAATATGGCGATGGATTTATTTTTCGTAAGGCACGATAAACATTAAAATCATCACCTTGAAATTGCCTCGAAAATTGGCGAGACAAAACAATTTGAAAAACATCACCTTTTCTACAATGCTTTTTGCCCTTATCTATCATTTCTAAAAATTGTTCGGGGCTAGTGTCTGAAATTTCGTTTTGGGTTAATTTAAATTCGTATTCAGTAAATTTTTTACTTTTAATTAAAGATATTACTTCGTTTAATGTACTTATTTCGTTATTTGGAATATTTTCTATAACTGTAAGCTCGTTATTAAAGTGGTTAATTCTAATTACATACCTGAAAAATGTATATATCATTTCCGGTGTTGTACTTAAATTGTCATCTCTATTTTTTATTTTTAATGTATCGAAATATTGAATAGAATTGTAGGCTGTATATCCAAAAAGTCCTATTAAATTATCGTTCTCTGATATTTTTATTTCCTGTCTAAAGTGGTTTAAATAATCACTTACTTTTATCGTTGTATCAATTTTTGTAATTTTATTTTTCCCAAAAATATCAGTTTCTTTAATCTGATTATTTTCTACAACAAACTGTGCCATAGGTGAAAAAGCTATATACGACATTGAGTTATTAACACCTTGATAATCTGAGCTTTCTAAAAGTGCGGATTGCGAGTATTTGTTGCGAATTTTCATGTACAGACTTACAGGAGTAATTATGTCTGACAACATTTTTCTTTTTTCTACAATAAGTTTCATTTTATTTTCATTTTATTTTTATCACAAAAAAAGGTCTATCGTAACCGATAGACCTTATATATTTTTTATTTACTTTATATAAATAATCAAGTTACAACTGCATATTAATTTGCAATTGCCACCACCAATTATTTGTATGTAAATTCTCTGTTATCATTTCTTTTGCAAATGTAGTATAAAAATTATTTTAAATGCAAATATTTATTTTGTCAATTGATTAATTGAGCAATTTTAATTCTTAATTTGTTCTAGTTTAATTCACTATTTTTTTTAATGTTGTTAAAAAAAATACGAATAGCCATAAAATCATCATAACTTATTATTGTTATTAACATTTTATATAAATAATTTTTATTAATAAAATTAATGTATATTTTTGCAGGGTAAATGTATATTTATGCAAGGAAAAACTGAAAGGTTAATAAAGATAAAGCAAATTCTTATTGAAAATAAAATTTCAAAACAAGAAGAATTATTAAAGATATTAGTCGATAACGGCTTTACGCTGACACAAGCAACGCTTTCTCGTGATTTAAAAGAATTAAATGTTGGAACAAAATATGATAAAAATTTTGGGCATATTTACTTTGTTGAAGAAGAAAAACAAATAAAAAAAGATGCTGAAGCAATTGAATTAGATTCAGTTATGTCGCTTGAAATATCAGCGAATCTAGCTGTGTTAAAAACCTATCCGGGTTTTGCAAATAGTGTAGGTGCTATTATCGATAAAAGGAATATTCCTGAAATTATAGGAACTGTTGCAGGTAACGATACGGTTCTTATAATAATAAAAGAAAATCTAAAAAAAACAGATTTTTTAAATTCCTTAAGTAAGGAATTTCTTAACATTTTTAAAATTTTAAAACCTTGATTTTTCAAGGTTTTTTTTTAATAAAATTTTTATAATGAAGAAAGCAAAATTAATTTTACAAGATGGTACAAGTTTCAATGGCTATTCTTTTGGATATCAGTCATCGGTTTCGGGCGAATTGGTGTTTAATACCGCAATGACAGGCTATCCGGAGAGTTTAACAGACCCATCGTACAAGGGACAAATGTTGGTTGCAACATATCCTTTAATTGGTAATTACGGTGTACCAAATAAAGCTAAGCAAGATAGTATGCTTGAGTTTTACGAGTCTGACAAAATTCAAATTTCAGCATTAGTAATCTCTGAATATTCGCAAAAATATAATCATTGGAATGCAGAAAAAAGTTTGAACGAATGGATGCAAGAAAATAAAATACCTGGAATTTATGGTATAGATACACGTTTACTTACGTCTATTCTTCGCGAAAAAGGTTCAATGTTAGGCAAAATTATTATTGATGATGTAGATGTAGATTTTTACGATCCAAATACTCAAAATTTAGTTGATTTGGTTAGTATTAACGAAGTGCAAATATATGGAAGTGGCGATGTTAAAATTTTACTTATTGATTGTGGAGTTAAAAATAATATTATTCGGCATTTGCTTTCACGAAATGTAACTGTTATTCGAGTACCTTGGAACTACGATATATCACAAATAGAATATGATGGTTTGTTTATTTCTAACGGACCGGGAAATCCGGAAATATGTGTGCCAACAATAAAAAATTTAAAATTAGCTTTCAAAAACGAAGAACCAATTTTTGGAATTTGTCTCGGTCATCAGTTAATGGCTTTGGCAGAAGGTGCAAAAACATACAAGCTAAAATACGGACATCGAAGTCATAATCAGCCTGTGCTAAAAGTTAGAACTAACAAAGCGTATATAACATCGCAAAATCATGGTTTTGCTGTTGATGATAAATCAATTGATGAAAATTGGGAAAGTCTTTTTGTAAACCTAAACGATAATACAAACGAAGGGCTAAAACATAAAACAAAGCCGTTTTTTTCAACTCAATTTCATCCTGAAGCATCTGGAGGTCCAACAGATACGGAGTTTTTATTCGATGAGTTTATTGAAATGGTTAAATCTTCAAAACAACTAAAATAATGGAAATTAAAAATATAAATAAAGTATTAGTTTTAGGTTCTGGAGCTTTAAAAATTGGAGAAGCAGGCGAGTTCGATTATTCTGGTTCGCAGGCATTAAAAGCTCTTAAAGAGGAAGGAATTACCACCGTTTTAGTAAATCCGAATATTGCTACCATACAAACATCGAAAGATATTGCTGATATAATTTACTATTTACCTGTTACACCTGAGTTTGTTGAACAGATTATAATAAAAGAAAAACCACAGGGAATTTTATTGGCATTTGGAGGGCAAACTGCACTGAATTGTGGTGTAAAAATGTATGAAAATGGTATTTTTGAGAAATATAATCTGCAAGTACTCGGAACACCCGTGCAGTCGATTATTGATACTGAAGATAGAGAAAAATTTGTTAATAAACTTAACGAAATAAATGTAAAAACAGCTATAAGCAATGCAACAACAAGTATTAACGATGCTTTAAAAGCTGCTAATAAAATTGGTTATCCTGTAATTTTACGTGCGGCATATACTCTTGGAGGTCAAGGAAGTGGCTTCTGTAATAACGATAAAGAGTTAAAAGAACTTGCAAAAACAGCTTTTTCATTTTCTCCTCAAGTATTGGTTGAAGAGTCGCTTAAAGGATGGAAAGAGGTTGAATACGAGGTGGTTCGCGATAAGTTTGATAATTGTATTACTGTTTGTAATATGGAAAACTTCGATCCTCTCGGAATTCATACAGGCGAGAGTATTGTGGTGGCACCATCGCAAACATTAACAAATTCTGAGTATCATAAACTTAGAGAAATAGCAATAAATGTTATTAAGAAAATAGGTGTAGTTGGCGAGTGTAATGTACAATATGCTTTAGACCCAAAATCTGAGGATTATCGTGTTATTGAGGTAAATGCTCGACTTTCTCGTTCTTCGGCTTTAGCTTCTAAAGCAACGGGGTATCCACTTGCATTTGTAGCCGCAAAATTGGGCTTAGGTTACGGTTTGCACCAACTTAAAAACAGTGTAACTAAAACTACTACAGCTTTTTTTGAGCCAGCTTTAGATTATATTGTAGTTAAATTACCACGTTGGGATTTAAACAAGTTTGCCGGAGTAACACGCGAAATTGGTTCGTCAATGAAAAGCGTTGGCGAAGTAATGGCTATTGGGCGAAGTTTTGAAGAGGCAATTCAAAAAGGATTGCGTATGATAGGACAAGGAATGCACGGTTTTACTGCTAATAAAGATTTTGAAATTAATGATGTTGAGAGTGAGTTGAATAAACCTACCGATATGCGAATTTTTATTATTGCAAATGCTTTAAAACAAGGTTTTTCGCTTAGTAAAATTCACGAGCTTACAAAAATTGATAATTGGTTTTTAAGTAAATTAAAAAATATTATTGATACTGAAAATAGTTTGTCAGAGTATAATTCGTTACAAACTATTGGTAAAGAAAAAATTTTATATGCTAAACAAAACGGATTTTCCGATTTTCAAATTGCTAGAATTGTGCTTAAAAGTTCTGATGATAATATTGATGTTGATTTACAAATGGTTAGGCTGTATAGAAAGCAAAATAATATACTTCCAGTTGTAAAACAGATAGATACACTTGCCGGCGAATTTCCTGCACAAACAAATTATTTGTATTTAACATATCACGGAATTAAATCGGATATTAATTATGAAAATGATAACAAATCGGTTATAGTGCTCGGCTCAGGTGCGTACAGAATTGGTAGCAGTGTTGAGTTTGATTGGTGTAGTGTAAACTCGCTAAATACCGTTACTAAATCAGGCTATAGGTCGGTAATGATAAATTTTAATCCGGAAACGGTAAGTACAGATTATGATTTATGCGACCGTTTATATTTTGATGAGCTTTCGTTTGAGCGAGTTCAAGATATTATCGATTTAGAAACACCAAAAGGAGTAATTGTTTCAGTTGGTGGGCAAATTCCAAATAATTTAGCTTTACGTTTGCACAACGAAAATGTGAATATTCTGGGAACATCGCCTATCTCTATTGATAGGGCAGAGGATAGAAATAAATTTTCGTCGATGCTCGATAAATTAAAAATTGACCAACCACGTTGGAAAGAGCTTACAAGTTTAGACGATATTTATAAATTTTCTGATGAGGTTGGGTTTCCTATTTTAATACGTCCATCCTATGTTCTTTCCGGTGCTGCAATGAATGTTGTGTCGAATAAAACAGAGCTTGAACATTTTTTAGTTCTTGCAACAAAAGTTTCAAAAAAGCACCCTGTTGTGGTTTCAGAGTTTATTGAACAAGCTAAAGAAATTGAGTTTGATGCGGTAGCTAAAAACGGCGAAGTTCTTATTTATGCTATATCTGAACATATTGAGTATGCAGGTGTTCACTCTGGTGATGCTACTTTGGTTTTTCCACCTCAAAAAATTTATTTCGAAACTATAAGGCGAATAAAAAAAGTGGCTAAACAAATTGCAAAAGAGTTAAAACTTTCCGGCCCTTTTAATATGCAGTTTTTGGCAAAAAATAACGATGTAAAAGTTATTGAAACAAATGTGCGTGCATCAAGAAGTTTTCCTTTTGTATCAAAAGTTTCTAATCAAAATTTTATTGAGCTTGCCACTAAAGTGATGTTAGGTTTAGATGTTGATAAACCGGAAAAATCAATTTTTGAATTGGAGTATATTGGAGTTAAAGCATCGCAATTTTCATTTTCACGATTATCAAAATCAGACCCTGTTTTGGGAGTTGATATGTCGTCAACAGGCGAAGTTGCTTGTATTGGTGACGATTATTACGAGGCTATTTTAAAAGCAATGTTGTCGGTTGGTTATAAAATACCTAAAAAAGGAGTTATGGTTTCTAGTGGCGATATTCGTTCTAAAGTTGAGCTTTTAAACTCGTGTAGAGCAATTCAAAATATGGGATTGCAAATATATGCAACCAAAGGAACTTCCAATTTTTTAGAAAAAAATGGAGTTTTTGCAAAAGTGTTAAATTGGCCTGACAGTAATAAACAACCAAATGTAATTGATTATATGAAAACAGGTAAAATAGATTTTGTTGTAAATATTCCAAAAGATTTAACTGAAGATGAATTAAATAATGATTATCAAATAAGGCGAAATGCAATTGATTTGAATATTCCGCTTATTACAAATGCAAGGCTGGCAAGTGCATTTATTATGGCGTTTACTTCGTTAGAATTTAGTGAGTTATTGGTAAAAAGTTATGAAGAGTATTTGTAAAAGTAAAATATATTTGCAAATCAAAGAAATTTTTACATACATTTGCAAACAGTAAAAAAAGAAAAATGAATTTTATACAATTACATCATTTACATCATCATTTTATCAGTCCTCAGACTGTGTGATGTTGTAGTGTGTAAAAACTAAAAATACAAATCCTGTCTGAGTAAATCAGATGGGATTTTTTATTTCCACAAAGGTTTACTCAGACAAAAAAATAAAAAGAAATGAGTAAACAAGAAGTAAAATTAAAAATTGCCGTTCAAAAAAAAGGCAGATTAAACGAAGACAGTATAAAACTGTTAAAAGATTGTGGAATTTCTATCGATAACGGAAAAGACCAGTTAAAAGCTTCGGCACGAAATTTCCCATTAGAAATTCTGTATTTGCGAAACTCCGATATTCCTCAATATCTTGAAGATGGGGTAGTAGATATTGCTATTGTAGGAGAAAATCTCCTTATCGAAAAGCAAAAAAATGTACAAATAATTAAAAAGCTTGGTTTTTCTAAATGCAGAGTATCTTTGGCTGTTCCAAAAGAATTTGCTGATGCAGATATAAGTTATTTTCAAGGAAAAAAAATAGCTACATCGTATCCAAACACAGTAAAATCATATCTTAAAGAAAACAATATTGAAGCCGAAGTACATATTATTTCCGGCTCGGTAGAAATAGCGCCTAACATTGGTCTTGCCAATGGCATTTGCGATATTGTAAGTAGCGGTTCTACTTTATTTAAAAATGGTTTGGTTGAAATTGAAACCATACTAAAATCGGAAGCAGTTTTAGCTAAATCGCCAAAGCTTTCAGACGATAAACAGGAAATACTCAATAAGTTATTATTCAGAATTGAAGCTGTGCAAGAAGCAAAAAACAAAAAATATATTTTGTTAAATGCTCCTAATAATAAAATTGATGAGATAAGTAAAATATTACCTGTATTGAAAAGCCCAACAATTTTACCTCTTGCCGAAAAAGGTTGGTGTTCTATACACTCGGTTATTGAAAAGGGTAAGTTTTGGGAGGTAATTGACAAGCTTAAAGATGCGGGTGCTCAAGGAATATTAGTTATTCCAATAGAAAAAATGGTAATATAATGTTTTACAAAGTGTCAATTTATATCTAACAGGTTTTTTTAAAATAAGAAAAGTTAATTTGATTGATGAATATCTGTTAGGTCTTGTGTAACAAATTTTTAATAATTAAAAAAATGAATAAACTATATAAAATAAAAGTTTCTGATATAGATACAATCTATAATCGCCCAACAAAAAAATTGGAAGATTTAGAAAGTATTGTAAACAAAGTTTTTAACGATATAAAAACTAAAGGAGATACTGCAATAGCAAAATATACAAAGCAGTTTGATAAGGTTGAATTAAATAGTTTTTGTGTTTCTGCCTCAGAAATAAGCAAAGCAAATAATGCTGTTTCCGATGAGTTAAAAACATCAATAAATTTGGCGAAAAACAATATTGAAAAATTTCACAAATCTCAGAGAATAGAAAAACGAATTATTGAAACCACACAAGGTGTAGAATGTTGGCAAGAAAGTCGAGGAATAGAAAAAGTGGGAATATATATTCCCGGTGGTACAGCCCCATTATTTTCAACAGTTTTAATGCTGGCTATTCCTGCAAAAATTGCCGGTTGTAACCAAATAATTTTATGTACTCCGCCCAATAGTGCCGGAGAAATAGATCCTGCAATTTTATACACTGCAAATTTAATTGGAGTAGAAAAAATTTATAAAGTTGGTGGCATACAGGCTATTGCCGCAATGACTTATGGTACAGAAACAATTCCTAATGTGTATAAAATTTTTGGTCCGGGAAATCAGTTTGTAACTGTGGCAAAGCAAATTGCACAAAATAAAGGTATTGCAATTGATATGCCTGCCGGTCCTTCTGAGCTTATGCTTGTTGCCGATAACAGTTCTAATGCCGAATTTGTTGCAGCCGACTTATTATCGCAAGCCGAACACGGTGTTGATAGTCAGGTGGTTTGCCTTGTTGATAATGAAAAATTATTTATTGATATTGAAACTGAATTAAATAAACAATTGGCTAAATTGCCAAGAAAAGAGATTGCTTTGCAAACATTGGCAAATTCAAAATTTGTATGTATTGAAGATAAACAGAAAACAATTGATGTAATTAATAAATATGCTCCCGAACATTTAATTCTATCAACAAATTACAATGAATTTTACATGTCAAATGTGATGAATGCGGGTTCGGTATTTATAGGAAACTATACGCCTGAAAGTGCAGGAGATTACGCTTCTGGAACAAATCACACCTTGCCAACCGATGGTTTTGCAAAAGCATATAGCGGAGTAAATTTAGACAGTTTTGTGAAAAAAATTACTTTTCAAAAAATAACAAAACAAGGTTTGCAAAATATTGGTAATGCTATTGAAATAATGGCTGATGCTGAGCAGCTTATGGCTCATAAAAATGCTGTAACAGTTCGGTTAAATAAAATAAATAACAAAAAATAAATTGCAAAATATGAATTTTGAATTGAATAAAATAATAAGAAATAATATACAAAAACTTCAACCATACAGCTCGGCTCGGGAAGATTTTACAGGTAAATCTGATATTTTCCTCGATGCTAACGAAAATCCATTTAATAACGGAATTAATCGTTATCCTGACCCATTTCAATCAGAGTTGAAAAAACAAATATCTGAAATAAAAAATATTGAAACTGAAAAAATATTTTTAGGAAACGGAAGCGATGAGGTTTTAGATTTAGCAATGCGTATTTTTTGCGAACCTATCACAGATAATATCATAATCTGTCCACCAACTTACGGAATGTATAAAGTTTTAGCTGATATAAACAATATTGACGCAAAAGAAGTTTTGTTAAATTCCGATTTTTCGTTAAACACTGAAAATATTGTAAAAACTTGCAATAGGAATACTAAAATGATTATTTTGTGTTCGCCAAACAATCCAACCGGTAATAGCATTCCTAAAAAAGATATTGAATTTTTATTAAATTCAACAAGTAGTATAGTGCTTGTAGATGAGGCATATATCGATTTCTCAGATAAGGAAAGTGCTGTAAATTTAATTGATAAATATCCAAATTTAATTGTTAGTCAAACCTTATCAAAAGCTTATGGTATGGCAGGTTTAAGGGTTGGTCTGGCTTTTGCTCAAAGGTCGATTGTTGATGTTTTTAATAAAGTAAAACCGCCTTATAATATTAATACTTTATCGCAAGAAAAAGCATTAGAAACATTGTTGCAAGAAGGAAATTACACCGAAAAACTAACAAAAATTAAACAACAAAAACAAGTGCTTATAAATGCCTTAGAAAATATAAGCTTTATTAAAAATATTTATCCTTCCGATGCTAATTTTTTATTGGTAAAATTTGAAAATGCCAAAAAACTTTATTCTTATTTATTAAAACAGGGTATTGTGGTTCGCGACCGTTCAAACCAGCCATTATGCGAAGAATGTTTAAGAATTACAGTAGGAACAGAGCGAGAAAATAAAATCTTAATTGAAAAACTAAAAGAATATTAAATGAAATCAAAAAATAAAATCAAAAAAGCTCCCTTTCCTAAGGAGAGGGTTGGGGAGAGGTTATTATTTATAGATAGAGATGGAACTTTAGTTATTGAGCCACCTGTTGATTATCAGTTAGATAGTTTAGAAAAATTAGAATTCTATCCAAAGGTTTTTTCGTATTTATCGAAAATTGCTAACGAGTTGGATTACAAGTTAGTTATGGTTTCAAACCAAGATGGTTTGGGAACAAAATCTTTTCCCGAGGAAACTTTTTGGCCGGCACAAAATAAAATAATTCAAGCATTTAAGAACGAAGGCGTTGAGTTTACTGATATTTTGATAGACAAATCATTACCCGAAGAAAATGCACCAACACGAAAGCCACGAACAGGATTGCTTACTAAATACATCAATGGCAACTACGATTTAGCTAATTCGTTTGTGATTGGCGATAGGATAACAGATGTAGAACTTGCCAAAAATTTAGGTTCTCAAGCAATTTATTTATCAAAAGAAAAGCAAAATAAATTTCCTATTGCTTTGCAAACCACTTCGTGGGAAGAAATATATAAATTCTTAAAATTTGGTTTGCGAAAAGCAAGTATAACAAGAAAAACTAAAGAAACTGATATTGAAATATCGCTAAATATTGATGGCTCAGGAAAATCGAAAATTGACACAGGAATTAAGTTTTTCGACCATATGTTAGAGCAAATTAGCAAACACGCTTTGGTTGATTTAAATATAAAAGTAAAAGGTGATTTAGATGTTGACGAGCATCACACAATAGAAGATACAGGACTTGTTTTGGGCGAAACTTTCAACAAAGCATTAAAAAATATGATTGGGGTTCAACGATACGGTTTTACTTTGCCAATGGACGATTGTTTGGCACAAGTTGCAATAGATTTTGGCGGCAGAAATTGGTTAGTTTGGGAGGTTGATTTTAAACGTGAAAAAATTGGCGAAATGCCCACCGAAATGTTTTCTCATTTTTTTAAATCCTTTACCGATACAGCAAAATGTAATTTGAATATAAAAGCTGAAGGCACAAACGAACATCACAAAATTGAAGGGGTTTTTAAAGCATTTGCAAAAGCTGTAAAAATGGCAAAACAAAGAGATTTAAGCAATCTTGTTTTGCCATCAACAAAAGGAACTTTAAAATAAAGTAAATATGATAGCAATAATAAAATATAATGCAGGAAATATCAGCTCGGTAAAAAATGCTCTTAATCGTTTGGGTTACAATAGTATTATAACCGACAATGCCAACGAAATATTAAATGCAGATAAGGTAATTTTCCCTGGAGTTGGTGAAGCCGGTTCTGCTATGCAATATCTAAAAGAAAGGGGTTTAGATAAAGTAATATTGTCGGTAAAACAACCTGTTTTAGGTATTTGTTTGGGTTTGCAGTTAATGTGCAATTTTTCTGAAGAAGGAAATACCGAATGTTTAGGGGTTTTTGATACACAAGTTAAATTGTTTCCACCGAAAGAAATAGTGCCACATATGGGGTGGAATAATTTTTCATCAATAAAAGCCGCTTTATTTAATGGGATAAATGCCAATGCAGATGTATATTATGTACATAGTTTTTATGCTGAAATATGCGAAAACACAATAGCTACTTGCGATTATATATTGCCGTTTAGTGCAGCTTTGCAAAAAAATAATTTTTACGCCACACAATTTCACCCCGAAAAATCAGGCGATATTGGAGAACAAATATTAAAAAACTTTTTAGAATTATGAGAATAATACCTGCAATAGATATAATAGACGGAAAATGTGTTCGCTTAAGCAAAGGCGACTATTCCACTAAAAAAGTGTATAACGAAAACCCTTTGGAAATGGCTAAAATTTTCGAAGATAATGGCATTAAATTTTTGCACTTGGTAGATTTAGATGGTGCAAAATCGCACAAAATTATTAATCACAAAGTTTTGGAACAAATTGCATCAAAAACAAACTTGAAAATCGATTTTGGTGGTGGCTTAAAATCTACCGAAGATTTAAAAATAGCTTTTAATAGTGGTGCTAATCAGATTACAGGAGGAAGTATTGCAGTAAAAAATCCTGAAATATTTTTAGAGTGGTTGCAACAATTTGGTGCCGATAAAATTATTTTGGGTGCAGATTTTATCGACAGAAAAATAGCTACAAATGGCTGGTATAATACTTCTGGGTTTGATGTAATTGATTTTATATCAGAATATTCTAATAAAGGGATTTTAAATGTTATTTGTACAGATATTTCTAAAGATGGAATGTTAGAAGGCATTTCAACAGAGCTTTATAAAGAAATTATTGATAAAACAAAAGTGAAATTAATTGCAAGTGGTGGTGTTTCTTGCATTGCCGATTTGCAAAAAGCCAAAGAAATTGGTTGCGATGGAGCAATTTTAGGAAAAGCTATTTACGAAGGAAAGATATCATTAAAAGAATTACAAAAACTATGTTAAAAAAAAGAATAATACCCTGTTTGGATATCAAAGACGGCAAAACCGTAAAAGGAATAAATTTTGTTGATATTAGAGATGCCGGAAATCCTGTGGAGTTGGCAAAAAAATATGTTGAACAAAAAGCAGACGAATTAGTGTTTTTAGACATTACGGCAACTATTGAAAACAGAACAACACTTATTGAGCTGGTTAAAAAAATAGCCAAGGAAATAAATATTCCGTTTACCGTTGGCGGAGGAATAAACTCTGTGCAAGATGTTTCTAAACTAATACAAGCCGGAGCTGATAAGGTTAGTATAAACTCATCGGCAGTAAAAAATCCTAAACTTATTTCTGAAATATCAAAAGAGTTTGGTAATCAGTGTGTTGTTGTTGCTATCGATACGAAATTTATTGATGATGAATGGCGAGTTTTTGTGCATGGAGGTAGAACAGCAACAGAATTAAAAACAGTAGATTGGGCAAAACAGGCAGAACAATTTGGGGCAGGAGAAATACTTCTTACATCAATGAATAATGATGGTACAAAACAAGGTTTTGATATTGATATTACTAACAAAGTTAGCAGTGCTGTAAATATTCCTGTAATTGCATCGGGAGGTGCCGGACAAAAAGAAGATTTTAAAAATGTATTTGAACAAACCTCGGCAACCGGTGCATTAGCAGCAAGTATTTTTCACTTCGGTGAGATACCAATTCCTGAATTAAAACAATATTTAAAAAATAATAAAATTAATATACGATGAAAATAGATTTTACAAAAGGAAACGGACTAGTTCCTGCAATTATTCAAGATGCTACAACAAAAAACGTGTTAATGCTTGGCTATATGAATAAAGAAGCGTACGATAAAACAATTGAAACAAAGAAAGTTACATTTTTTAGCAGAAGCAAACAACGTCTTTGGACAAAAGGTGAAGAAAGTGGTAATTTTTTAAACCTTGTAAGTATCGATAACGATTGCGATAATGATACGCTTTTAATAAAGGTTAATCCTGATGGACCAACTTGCC
This sequence comes from uncultured Bacteroidales bacterium, assembly GCA_947311115.1. Lineage (GTDB taxonomy): Bacteria > Bacteroidota > Bacteroidia > Bacteroidales > JAFGXI01 > DYMG01. Next base: position 29,012 of record CAMZKE010000010.1, read on the forward strand.
ACACAGGCACTGATACTTGTTGGGCTGAAGAAAACACTCAAAATTATGGCTTTTTAAGTAAGTTAGAAGAAGTAATTACCGAACGCAGAACTAATATGAGCGATAAATCTTATACGGCATCATTATTTAAAAAAGGCATAAATAAAATTGCTCAAAAAGTTGGCGAAGAAGCTGTTGAAGTAGTAATTGAAGCTAAAGATAACGATGATAATTTGTTCTTAAACGAAAGTGCCGATTTACTTTTTCACTATCTAATTTTACTACAAGCTAAAGGTTTTAAATTAAATGATGTTGTGTCGGTTTTGAAAGAGAGGCATAAGTAATATTTAATATTGCCGAGAAAACTCTTAGTTTTTTGATATAAAAACAAAACCCCTTAATTTGTTAAAAATCAAGGGGTTGTGCTTGTTTGTTGTTGTCCCACAAGGATTCGAACCTTGAACGACGGCACCAAAAACCGATGTGTTACCATTACACCATGGGACAAGAACCATTTGCTAAAAAGCGTTGCAAAAATAAGCTGTTTTTTTTATTATCACAAAAAAATAGCAATAAATTTTCGATAAATTTTTAAATAATTTGCAAAAAACTTTTTATCAGATGTTTATGGTTGTATAAAAACGATTTTTTTGTTTTTAACTTGTATTATGTATAAGTGATTTTTCTATATTTAAGTTTTTTTAAGTGACTAAAATATTTATAAAGCTAAAAATTGTTAGTATATTCGCCGTGTTAAAAAAAATCACTCAATATTAAGAAATGAAGTATAAATTATTAAATAACATTACAGGCTGGTTAGTTTTTATAGTTGCTGCGTTTACGTATATATCTACAGTGGAACCAACCGCAAGTTTTTGGGATTGTGGCGAGTTTATTGCAACAGCAGTTAAATTAGAAGTTGGGCACCCTCCGGGAGCTCCATTATTTATGATTATGGCAAGAGTTGCTTCGCTATTTTCAAGCGATGTAACAACCATAGCATACACTGTTAATATTTTATCAGCATTAGCAAGTGCTTTTACTATATTGTTTTTATTTTGGACAATAACTCACCTTGCAAAGAAATTTGTAAAAAAAGAAGATTATACAGTTGGTAACTATATTGCAATATTAGGAAGTGGAGTGGTAGGAGCGTTGGCATATACATTCTCCGATTCGTTTTGGTTTTCGGCTGTTGAAGCTGAGGTTTATGCTATGTCATCATTATTTACGGCAATTGTTTTTTGGGCAATTCTTAAATGGGAAGATTATTCCGGTCAGGAGTATTCAAATAAATGGATTATACTTATTGCTTATCTTATGGGTTTATCAATAGGAGTTCACTTACTTAATTTACTTGCTATTCCCGCAATTGTTTTTGTTTATTATTTTAAGAATTACAAACCTACTAAAATTGGCGTAATTTCAGCTTTGGCAGTATCTATTGGAATGCTTGCAGCAATTATGTATGGAATAATACCCGGGTCAATAACTATTGCATCAAAATTCGAATTACTTTTTGTAAATGGTTTTGGATTAGGATTTAATACAGGTGCTTTCTTTTACATTTTCTTATTAATAGCTACTTTAATATTTACACTTTACTACACAACAAAAAGAGAAGCAAACCATTTATATACATCTATTCTTTTTTCGTTATCGATATTTTTGTTAGGAACAACAATGATTTTAGGAAGCTTATTTATGGCAATTGTTTTAGCTGGTGGTATTTTTGCATTAGTGTATTTTAAAGGTAAAAATTATCAATCTGTTTTAAATACAATTGTATTAGCAGGAACAGTAATAATGATAGGTTATTCATCGTTTACAATGGTGGTTATTCGTTCGTTGGCTAATCCTCCGCTAGATGAAAATAATCCGGAAAATGTTTTTGCTTTGTTATCATACTTAAATCGTGAACAATATGGTGACAGACCACTTTTTTATGGACAATATTATAACGCTCCTTTCGAAAGTATTGAAGAAGGAAAACCCAATTATGTACAGCGTACTGATGCTGATGGAAATCAGAAATACGAGATTTCAGATCATAAACAAGTTGTAAAATACGATTCACGTTTTTACACTGTATTTCCACGTATGTATAGTTCTCAAGCTAATCATATACAGGCGTATAAGCAGTGGGGAGATGTTAAAGGTAAGCCAATTACTGTTGACCAAAACGGAGAACGTAAAAAACTTATGAAACCAACTTTTGGCGAAAACCTAACTTTCTTCTTTAAATATCAAATTGGGCATATGTATATGCGTTATTTCTTCTGGAATTTTATTGGTAGACAAAATGATACTCAAGGTCACGGAAGTGTTAATAAAGGTAACTGGATAAGTGGCATACCTGGTTTGGGAATGGAACCTAATTTAGATTTACTTCCTGAAAGTATGAAAAATCAAAAAGCACGAAATGTATATTTCTTTTTGCCATTACTACTTGGTTTAATTGGACTTATGTTTCAGGCAAAAACAAATTCTAACGGATTTTGGGTGGTAATGCTACTATTTTTGTTTACAGGATTAGCAATTGTTTTATATCTAAATCAATATCCGTATCAACCGCGTGAGCGTGATTATGCTTATTCAGGTTCGTTTTATGCATTTGCAATTTGGATTGGTATCGGTGTTTTTGGTATTTATCGATTTTTATCAGAAAAGGCAAAACTACCGCAAACAGTGGGTGCTGTAGCTGTAACTTTAATAACCCTTATAGCAGTACCTGCTGTAATGGCTAATCAAAATTGGGACGATCACGATCGCTCTAACCGATATACTGCAAGAGATTTTGCAAAGAATTATTTAAGCTCGTGTGCTCCAAATGCAATATTATTTACTAATGGCGATAACGATACTTTTCCATTATGGTATGTGCAAGAGGTTGAGGGCTATAGAACTGATATAAGAGTTGTGAATTTAAGTTTGTTAAATACCGATTGGTATATAGACCAAGTTAGACGTGCAGCTTACGAATCGGCACCTGTACCATTTACAATGTCTCGCGATAAGTACGAGCAAGGTACTCGTGATAGCCCATTTGTACTTGAAAAAATGAATCAGTACACCGAAATTAGTAAAATTGTTGATTTTGTTGCCAACGATGATGAAAGAACAAAGTTACAGACAAGTGGTGGTAGAAGTATAAATTTTGTGCCAACAAAAATGTTTCAATTAACTGTCGATTCTGCTACCGTTGTAGATAACGGTGTTGTAAAGCCAAAAGATGCCACTAAAATTGTTGATAAAATTCAATGGAAATATAAAAAGAATTATATGCCTAAAGCAGAAATGATGGTTCTTGATTTATTGGCACATAATAATTGGAAACGTCCAATATATTTTGCGATAACTGTTGGTAGTGACAGTTATATGGGGCTTGAAAAATATTTCCAAATAGAAGGGCTTGCATATCGTTTAGTACCTGTTGTTGATGATAGTAACGATGGTCAAACAGGACGAATTGATACTGATATTATGTATGATAATATTATGAACAAATTTGTTTGGGGAAATATTAGTGACCCTGATGTTTGGTTAGATGAGAATAATTTGAGAATGACAATGAATATTAGAAATAATTTTTCACGTCTCGCAAATGCTTTAATTGCTGAAGGTAAAACCGATAAAGCAAAAGAAGTTATTAATCGTTGTTTAGAAATTTTACCGGGCGAAGTTGTTCCTCATAATGGCTTTTCTATTGGAGTTATTGATGTACTTTACAAGCTTAACGAGAAAGAAGAAGCTCGTAAAATTATTGACCAAATGATGAATACTAACGAAAACGATTTAAATTGGTATTTATCTTTAACAGGTTCAGATGCCTCTTCGGTTGACAGAGATAAGCAAATGGCAATGGCAATAATTCAAGAACTTTACAGAATAACTCAACGATACGATAAAGAGAAGTTTGATGATATTAGCAAGCGGTTTGAAAATCTTTATGGTAGATTTAATAGATAATATTTTAAAATAATAAATAACTGTGTCATTCTGAGTGAAGTAAATTTATGGTTTACAGAGTTTAGAATGACATAAGTTTTTTAGGAAAATGATAAATATATAAAACATTTATGCGAATACTCACATTAATTTTTCTGGTTTTTATAGTTGTTTTTGCTAATGCTCAGGTAGTTGAAAATAAAGACAGTTTGTTTTTAATAAATTCAGATAGTTTAATTCAAGAAGGAGCAGATACATCAATAATATTAGAAAAAGATACTTTAATTGTTGAAGATTTAGACAGTTTACTTTTGTTAGAAAATAATAAGTTTAAAGATAAGAATAAAAAAATAAAGCCAATTGTTTTTGCCGATTCTGTTTATATTGAACAATTAGATAAACTTGTTTCTGCGTTCGATTTAACATATAACGAAAAAGTAAAAGCATTTATTAATCTTTATGCAAATAAACGTCGCCAGCAAGTTGGAAACATGTTAGGCTTATCAGAATATTATTTCCCAATGTTTGAAGAATACCTTGACAGGCAGGAAATACCTCTTGAATTAAGATATTTACCGGTAATTGAATCTGCTTTAAATACAAGAGCACGTTCTCGTGTTGGAGCTACTGGTTTATGGCAATTTATGTACTCTACAGGAAAAATGTATGGCTTAGAAATAAATTCGTATGTTGATGAGCGTCGTGACCCTGTAAAAGCAACAATAGCAGCAAGTAAGTTTTTAAAAGATATGTACAAAACTTATGGCGATTGGACATTAGTTATTGCTGCATACAATTGCGGTCCGGGAAATGTAAATAAAGCAATTCGCCGCTCAGGAGGAAAACGCGATTTTTGGGAAATTTATTATCGTTTGCCACGCGAAACAAGAGGTTATGTACCTGCATTTATTGCAGCAAATTATATAATGGCATATTACAAAGATTATGGTATAAAACCTGTGAAAGTAGATAGACCGGCAAAAACAGATACGATAATAATAAATGAATTTCTACATTTACAACAAGTTGCCGATGTATTGCAAATACCAATTGAAACTTTACGGGATTTAAATCCGCAATATAGATTAGATATTATTCCTGCAAAAGTAAGAACATATCCTTTGCGTTTACCTGTTAAATATGTAGATAAATTTATTGATTTAAAAGATTCAATATTTGCATACAAAGATTCAGTGTTTTTCAATCCTGAAAAGAAAATTATTGCACCTCCTAAACATCAAAAAGGAAGACGTGGCTCGGTAACTTATGCTCCACCACCTACAAAAGATATGGTTAAAATAATGTACACAATAAAACCGGGAGACAATGTTGGTTATATTGCAAGTTGGTATAGTGTGCGTTTATCTGATTTAAGATATTGGAATAATATTTACAGAGATAGAATAAAAGCCGGACAAAAGTTAGTTATTTATAAATATAAAAATGTAGCTTCTAAGTTTTTGAATATAAATAAAATGAGTTTTGAAGCAAAACAAAAAATGCTTGGTAAAACAGTTAAAAAGGATAAATTATCAAACAAAACTACGAAAACTACAAGTTCTAAAACTTCGGGTAAATATGTTTACTACACTGTTAAGCGTGGCGATAATTTTTGGACTATTGCAAAAAAATATCCAGGAGTTTCTAATATTGATATTATGAAACTTAATGGTATTACTGATGAAAATAGTTTGAAAGTAGGGCAGAAGCTTAAAATTAAAAGAAAATAGTTTTAATGAAAATTGCTGTAAATACACGTTTGCTTTTAAAAGATAAACTAGACGGAATAGGTTGGTTTACATATGAAACCTTAAAGCGTATTACTCAGCAACATAAAGAGCATGAATTTATTTTTATTTTCGACCGTAAATTCTCAGATGAATTTATTTTTTCTGATAATATTACACCTATAGTAATTCCTCCGCAAAGTCGCCACCCGTTTTTGTGGTATTTGTATTTTGAGTGGAGTATAACTTATGCATTAAAAAAGCATAAGCCAGACTTATTTCTTTCGCCTGATGGTTGGATTTCTTTACGTACAAATGTAAAAACGCTTGATGTTATTCACGATATAAATTTTGAGCACAATCCTGAGCATTTACCATATTTTTTTAGAAAATATTATTTGCATTATTTCCCAAAGTTTGCAAATTATGCAAGCAGAATTGCAACAGTAAGCGAGTTTACAAAAAGCGATATTGTTGATAAATATGGAATATCACCAAATAATATAGATGTTGTTTATAACGGAGCTAACGAAAAATACAAGCCTGTTCTCGATATTGTAAAACAAAATACAAAACAAAAATATACACATGCTTGTGATTATTTTTTATTTATCGGAACAATATCAAAACGGAAAAATTTATTTAATTTACTTCGTGCTTTTGATAAATTTAAAACCTCTTCAGAAAATAATACAAAACTCTTAATTATTGGCTCAATAATGTGGGACTCAAAGGAATTAGATGAGCTGTTAAAAACATTAAAGTATAAAAATGAAGTAATTTTTGCTGGTCGTGCTACCGATGATGAGCTTGTTAATATAATTTCATCTTCATTATCAATGGTTTATCCATCGTTTTTTGAGGGTTTTGGTATTCCCATTTTAGAAGGAATGTATAGTGAAGTGCCGGTAATTACTTCTAATGTTACATCAATGCCAGAAGTTGGAGGAAGTGCTGTTTTATATGTTGAGCCAAATTCGGTAGATTCAATAACTAATGCTTTGCTTAAAATTCAAAATAAACCTGAATTAAGGCACGAATTAGTAGAAAAAGCTAAAATTCAACGTCAAAAGTTTACCTGGCAAAAAACAGCAAACCGTCTTTGGGATAGTGTTGAGAGAACTTTGTCCTAATATTTAGCCCGCATTATTCATAGAATCCAATAATATTACGTATAAGCTGTTTATAAACAGTTTGTTATCGCAAAACCCAAATTACCCAAATTTGGGTGGTTATATTTTTCAATATACATTTTTCTTTTCCTGATACTTCGTTGCAAACCATTTGCAGTATTCATATACAGTTACATGGTTTGTCGCCTCGTCTCAGAAAAAAAGCATGAATAATCAGGGTTAGTTTCGTTTCGATTTAAATATATTTCAAAATGAGGGGTATTCCTTACTTTATTTATGAGTTTTACGCATAAAAAAAGCCTCTCAATTTTGAGAGGCTTTTTTATATGTTTAAAGAGAAATACTATTCTTCTTTCTTCTCTTCTTTCTTTTCAGCTTTCTTTTCTTCTTCTTTTTTGTCTAATTTAGCTTTTGCTTTTTTTGTTGCTTCTTTATTATCAGATTCCATCTGAGTTTTTAAATCGGCTAAAGCAGAAACATCACCTAAAGTAGTTTTCTCTAATTTTATGTTATTAGATTTTTTCTTAGATTTAGAACCTGATTTAGATGGCTTGTTACCATTTGCATCTTTTCTTTCATCTTCGAATACTCTACTGTGTGATACAATAATTTTCTTACCTTCTTTAGAGAAATCAATTACTTTAAATTCTAATTTATCATCTAATTTAGGAGAGGTACCGTCTTCTCTAACAAGGTGTTTAGGTGTAGCAAAACCTTCAACTCCGTAAGGAAGCGAAACTACAGCACCTTTTTCAGTTAATTCAATAATTGTACCTTCGTGAATATTACCAACAGCAAATAAATCTTCGAATACATCCCAAGGATTTTCTTCAATTTGTTTGTGTCCTAAGCTTAATCTTCTGTTTTCTTTATCAACTTCTAAAACAACTATTTCAATAGTGTCTCCAATTGAAGTAAATTCAGCTGGGTGCTTAATTTTCTTAGTCCAAGAAAGATCAGAAATGTGTACTAAACCGTCAATTCCTTCGTCAAGCTCAACAAAAATACCAAAGTTAGTAAAGTTTCTAACAGTAGCTGTGTGCTTAGAGCCGATAGCATATTTAGTTTCAATATTCTCCCAAGGGTCTGGAGTAAGCTGTTTAATACCAAGCGACATTTTTCTTTCGTCTCTTTCAAGGGTTAAGATAACTGCCTCAACTTCATCGTTAACTTTCATAAAGTCTTGAGCAGTTCTTAAGTGCTGAGACCAGCTCATTTCTGATACGTGAACTAAACCTTCAACACCTGTAGCTATTTCAACAAATGCTCCATAGTCAGCTAAAACAACAACTTTACCTTTAACTTTATCACCAACTTTTAAGTCTGGGTCTAAATTATCCCAAGGATGAGGAGTAAGTTGTTTTAATCCTAAAGCAATACGTTTTTTGTCATCATCAAAGTCTAAGATAACTACGTTAATAGTTTCGTCTAATTTAACAACTTCTTCAGGGTGATTTATTCTACCCCATGATAGGTCTGTAATATGGATTAGACCATCTACGCCACCAAGGTCGATAAATACTCCGTATGATGTGATATTTTTAACAGTTCCTTCAAGAACTTGTCCTTTTTCAAGTTTAGATATAATCTCAATTTTTTGTTGCTCAAGTTCAGCTTCAATAAGAGCTTTATGTGAAACAACAACGTTACGAAATTCTGGGTTGATTTTAACAACTTTGAATTCCATAGTTTTTTCAACATAAATATCGTAATCTCTAATTGGCTTAACATCTATTTGTGAACCTGGTAAGAATGCTTCAATACCAAATACATCTACAATCATACCGCCTTTTGTACGACATTTAATAAATCCTTTGATTATTTCATCTTTTTCAAGAGCTTCGTTAACTCTATCCCATGAACGCATTGAACGTGCACGTTTGTGAGAAACTATTAATTGGCCGTTGTTATCTTCTTGTGTTTCAACTAAAACCTCAACAGTATCACCAACTTTTAATTCAGGATTGTAACGGAATTCGTTAGCATTTATAATTCCTTCAGATTTGTAGCCAATGTTTACAACAACTTCACGTTTGTTAATAGCTGCAACTTTTCCATCGATTACTTCATTTTCTACAACTGTGTTTAATGTTTCGTCGTAAATAGCTTCTAAATCTTTTCTTTCGTTACCTTTGTAAGGGTCTTCTTTACTATCTATTGCGTCCCAGTCAAAATCTTCTGGTGCTACAATATCGTAAACAGGTTTTCTTTCAGGTTTCTTTTCTGCAACTTCTTCTTTCGCTACTTCTTCTTTCACCGGAGTTGCTTCTTCTTTTACTTCAACGTTTTCAACTTCTTTGTTTTCAACGTCTTTTGTTTCGTTTTCACTCATATTAATTAGAGTAAATTTTAAATAGTTAAACATTTATTTAAAATACTGGCACACCCAATATTTACAAGACCGCAAAAGTAAGCTTTTTATTTGGAAAAATAAAATGTTATTTTGAATTTTATTCGTGGCTAATTAGCTGTTATTTATATGGTTTTGTTTTTACAAGCATAAAATTAAAATTCCACCTATCAACTCTCATCTCTCCAGAATTAAAATGAAATAGTGATAAGTGAGTGAAAACGGTCAACACTATTCAGGCATTAACAATAACGTACTTTGATATCAAGTTGGTATTACTCCATTCTGATGATGTTTGAGTTTCTTCTTCGTAATCTGATTTTTTATAAAATGTTTTGTTGTAAAGGTTTTTATTGTATTGTTGTAGTTCGTAGAATTGAGTTTTTGTAATAATGTTAATTTTTGATGAGTAAAATTTGTTTGTAATAGTATATTTATATGAATTATGTGATTTAACTGAGAATCTAATTGAGTTAGTTATGTTTATAGGGCATTCGCTCTTTTTAAAATATTTTTGTTTGTATTTAAAATTTGATATTTCTTTTATGCGGTAATTTATTTTCTCAACATTATCATTGTTAATGGTGTAAAAGTTACTTAAATCTACAGAGCTATCGGGTAATAATGGGAGTGTATTAAAACTTCCTTTTATCATTTTATTGTAGTTTAGTTTTTTTATTCCGGTAGTTATATAACTATTATTTAGGTCAATAAAAATAATTGAATCAGATATGTTTTCTAAAATTATTAAGGTTGTTTCTCCCCAAAAATCGTAGGTTAGTTTAAGTCCGTTTTTGAAATATGTGAAATTTTTTGCTACATCATCGCTTTCAATTGTAAGAATTGCTATATCTGTTTTATTGCCATAACTTGTTGTTAAAGCTTTTTCTTTTGTTGTACAAGAAAAGAGTGTGATTATAGTAAATAATATATAAAAAAAAGATTTCATTTAGTTGTAATTATATTTTTAATCTGTTTGGGTTTAATTCCCCGTCCCTTGGGACGTATAAAAGAATAGTATTCCAAAACGATACCTCGTCCGCTTGCGGCGAGGAGATTCATTTAAATTCTACAACGGGTAAATTTTTCGGCGTAAACCGAGATTATATTGTTGTACTCATTTGCTATAATTTCGATTAATTTGTTTTTATTTAATTTTATGTTATCAATTTTATTTATTTGAATAACTTTTGGTGATGTACCTGTTAAAAAGGCTGAATCGTAATTTTTAAGTTCGTTAATATTAATTTCTTTTTCAATAATTTTAATATTTTGTTTTTTGCATATTTCAATAACAAAATCCCAAGTAATACCTTTTAAAATTAAATTTTCAGTAGCTGTGTATATTATATTATCTTTTATTAAAAAAATATTAGAGCGAGAGCCTTCGGTAATTAAATTATTTGAATTATAAAGTAGAACTTCAAATACATTATTATCTGTAATAAGTTTATTTGTTTTATTTCTGAGTTCTCTGTTGCGATATTTTATGTTTGGGTTATCACGATCTGCCTTGTAAGATATTAAATTTATACCATTTTCATAATCGGTTTTTGTTGGGTAGTGGTGCGGTATAAAATAAAGCTTAGTAGATTGTAGTTTACCTGTTTTGTTAAAAAGTAAACCAATTTTAATATTTCCGTTTGCAATTTTGTTTTCAGAAATAAGTTTTTCTATTTGAATAAACATTCTAGTATTGTTAATTTTTGTAACAAAACCAGCAAGTTTTACAGAGTTTTTTAAACGTGCAAAATGTTTTTCGTAAAACAATGGTACCTTATTTTCAACTCTAACAACTTCATAAACTATTGTTGAATCATCTCCTGTTTCAGGGAATTTGTTAACAGAAACAATGTTTGTGTTCTCAATAAAAAAAATGCCAATTATTTTTTCCATAATAAATTATTCTTCTTCTCCACCAAATCCTTCTTCTTCAGTTTCTTCTTTGGTTTCTTTTTCTTTAACTACTTTTTCTTCAGTTTTTTCGCTATCAATATTTTCGTCAGATTCGCCATCTTCGCCTTCATCTTCAAAATATTTTTTCTTGAATTTTTTAACAGCTCGCACTGTAGCAGGATAGTATGAATAACCTTTTTGTCCTTTCTTTGGCTTAATTCTTCTATCGTCGGGTTTTACTGCCATAATTAAAGCGTTAAACTCTTTGTTTGACGATGCTATACGGAATACACTTCGCATATAAGAGAAGTAATACCATGCACCATCTACTTCAAGATAAATAACTAACTTATCACCACTTCTACGTTTAGTTATTTCAATTTTACCTTTTACAAGGCGGTTTACTTGAATTTTATTAATAGTACCTACCCCAATATCGCCATTAGAAACAAATATTCTTTCTTTTTTATCAAAATCAAGATGTAAATCGTTAAACACAAGGTTATGAATAAGTTCTTCAGGGTATTTTTTAAATTTACCCATACTTAATTCAGTAAAATATTTTTCGGCTTTTTCTTTGCCAACTATGTCAGTAATGGCTTTTGTATATACAGAGCGGTCTAGGTCAACAACATCATCGGAAGAACCAATTAAATCGTTAGCCATTATTTCCATACATTTATCTAAAAACATAAAGTCGATACCAAACATAAGGTCAAGGCTGTATTCATCTTTAGTTAAATCGCCACTAATATTACCTGCTGAGAAATATTTTATTTGCCCAAAATCTACGGCTAAATTAATAATTCCTTCGCTATAAGCATTGCATATACTTGGGTGAATACTAAAATACGGACCTGGTAAATTAAATTCTTCTAACTTATCTTTAGCTGCTATTTCGTATTTTCCATTGTCTTTGTTGTAATGCAAATAACCTTCAACAGGAATCATATCATTATCAGTATAAAAGTCAGGTTTTGTTAAAAATCCCGCATAAATATGAGTGGTATCGTTTGTAATTAAAAAGCTTGAACGAACTGCACCTCCATTTATTTCGGATAAATTATTGCTTATAGGAATAAATATATCATTTTGATTAATTTCTGATTTAAATCCGACCCAATCTCTTTTTAAACTTTCGCAAGTATGATTAATTTTGAAATAGCCATCAAAAATTAGAAATTCTTTATTTGCTTCCATTTTTACTTTTCCTGTGTAAGCAAATTTAGGACTTAGGGTAAAGTTTTCGGTAATGCCAATTTTACCTGTAGCGTATGTTTGTACGGTAGAGTCAACAGCAATTATATCGAAATGGATTTTTTGTTTTTCTTTATTTTCATCGATAAAGTCGTAATCGCCAGTAGCCATATAATCTTTTTTGCCATAAATATTTGTTTCACAATTATACATATGGTGGAAACGAGTTATATTATTTGCTCTTATTTTTGAATCTTTTAGAGGATCCATAACCGCTTTTTTCTGAACAACAACTTTTCCATCGCTAGGGTATATAGTAGCATCAGCAACTCTAATAAATCTTACCTCGTTAGCTGTAATTACACTTTTACGTCGGCTATAAGTTGCTGTAGGTGCCCAAAAATTTAGCGAATCTTGACGTGGGTGTAATGATATGAATTGGGAACCAGTAAGTTCAACGTCTTCAAGTTCCATTGCTGTCATACCTGTTGTATCAACATCAGCTTTGGCAACATCATTTTTAGATGTACTAAGCATAATTTCATCTTTGTCCATGTACCAAGTAAATTTGTCCATGTAGCAGATATATTGGTTTTTAGGGAACTCAATAGTTGAGTTACCGTCGTTTGAAACAAATTCGCCAAGTCGTCGGTTAAAATCTATTAGTGCATTTACGTTTGTTGTAGCAAAATCTACATCGTCTTCTTTATTTACTTCTTCAGTTTGAGATAAAAGTTTGAAATTAGCTGTGTCAGAGGTAAAAGTATTTTGACCGTAAATATATTCTTTTGATTTCATTTCTGCATCAACAAAATTCATACGTCCGAAACCTTTCATACCGTCTGGTGATAGTACTGTTGTACCATGAGTTACTGCTTGTTCGTTAAACATCTTTATAGCAGTTTTGTACTTTGATGTGTATAATTCATCTTGATATGGCATAAAATGTATATCAGCCATTACACCATGAACTTGAGGAAATTCTTTAGGTGCAGTTTTTTCTGTATTATCAAAAGTTTTACATCGTGTATTTAGCGAATCGGGGTAGAAGAAAAATTCATCTGATTTTGTTAATGACGTAACGTATTCTAAATCGCCTGCACCACGTAAACCTTCGTCGCTAAGGTCTATTAAGTTTTTATAGTTTGCTTTTCCACCATAAACATCGTAACCTGATGGTGGTGTTTTTCGGGTAAACCCAAGTGAATTATCGCGCATTACTTTCAGCTTTTCGTCGAAAGGAGGAAATATTCCTGCTGAAACGAAGTGCCCATCAAAACCAATTTTATTTCGGTCGATACTATTTAAGCTATCCATTTCGTAAGGGAAAACTTGAAAGTAGAATTTATCACGATTATATACTCCTTTTTGAATTCGTTTTTTATCGTAATAAACATAAGATTCTTTTTTACTATAAAATATTGGATACCTCGGGAAATCTTTTAATCCGGATTTGTTTGTGGGACTATCAATAAGTAGGTCTCCTGTCATATTTTGAATGGTATTTGAAACGGTTACCATTTGAGGTGTCCCGTATTCGTTTAATTGCTTTGATGCTACTTGCATTTTCATTTCTGCAATATCGGGCATTGTAATCATAAATTTATTATAGTCGAAAGAAAAATTTGTACCTTTGTATAAAAACATTCCTGCTAAAACTTTACCACTAAAATCGAAATCTCTATTCTTTTTTAATACAATTTCTCCATGAGCCGGAAATATTGTAACGTTTTGTGAATCACTTAAATGTATGGTTTTTACACCGGCAATAATAATATTATTATTGAGTAGGCTTAGGTATGCGTTTTCTTTTAATTGTTTAGCTCCTGTTCCTGCATTAGAGCCTGTTCTTGTTTCTGAAACAAAGCGCATTACGTCGTAATCTTTTTTACCTGCACTTGCTTTAATATAATCGTTTAGTTTGTCCTTAATTTTTACATTTCCTCTTTTAAAGTCGTATGAAATAAAACCATCGTATGAGAGTCCGAGTAAAAAACGATGTATTGCAGGTTCTGACATACGCATATAGTCGGCTAATTCTAAATCAGTAAATTCGTCGCTCATTCGTTCTTTCTCAAAAGCTTTAACGTCGTATAAAGGATTGTTAAATGCGTCTCCTTGTAATTGCATAAATTTATCTATTGAAAAGAAATTTTTAGATTCGAAAGTAACTTTAGTATCACTTTGTGTTATTCCTCTAAATGTAATTTTAGGCATATCCATTTGCCATTCAAGTACTTTTACATCAATTTCTACGTTATGGTAAGAATCGTAGTATTTTATTCTTGTTGACCCTTCTCCATTTCTAATTAACTGAACTGTACGGTTTTTATTATTATATTTAAAAAGTAATCCCGGATGGTAAATAGAGTCGGTATCTAATCTCAGAGTTACTTCAATATTGTTTGCAATAATACTTGATTTGTTGAATATTATTAGTTTTCCTTTTGTTTCTAATACAAGAGTGTCTTTTCTGTAAAAATATAGATGAGCAAAATTGTGTCCAATACCGGCACCAATTAATTTTGCACCTTTCATGTAAAATCCACCGGAATAATCAACGTCTTTATAAATATTTTTTATTTCAAATAAGCTTAAATAAGTTTTAAACTGTGGATATGTACATTTAGAAGGGTCTATTATTTTTTTTACTTTGTCGTTTAAAACTCCTAATACGGGTTTCTTAAAATAAAAGCTGTTTACAAAACTTACGCTATCAGCAGTATATTCTGCTTTTTTTACATTAATATTGTACCGTTTAAGATTTGCGAAAATTTTGTCTTTTTCAACTTTAGCTCTTTCCCATGTAACTGTACCGTTTATTCCTTTCCAATAATTTTTTTCAGGATAATAAATACCGTTTGTTGCTTCAATTTTTATACTGTCTTTTTTTGCATAACAAACTAAATCAAAATCGTTATCAAATTTAACTTTAAGTTTTTTATTATACTCAAAATATATATCGCTACCTTTTACTTGCCATACAATGTTTTTTGTTTTGTAAATAATGCTTTTATTTATCATGTCTGGTGTAACGCTAAGTATAGCTGCAGTAGCACGTATCGATATTTTACGAGTATTAAGCATATGCATTATTGATTTATTCCATGCAGAATAGCTTTTGTCGCTTTGTGTTGAACGGTAGAAAGTAATAATTGATGTAACATAATCATAAAATTGGGGGTACTGTCTTCCTTTTCTTTTTAATAGTTTATTTGTAAGTTTTATTACGTCAATTTTTTTACTGTCTGGTAAACTGTCTTTTTCCCAAAGCTCAGTAAATTCCTTCATTAAAATCTTAATTTTTGAGTTTTCAACACTAGATTGATTCATATAAGTGTTTAGTTCTTTAATATATTTTTCCTTCTCGTTTGTAAAACTAGTGAAACGCTTATTGTTAATTATTTGAGAGTAAGAGTTAAAGCCAAAACTCAATAAAATTATTATAGTGATGAAATTCTTCATATTGCTAAATTATTATTTATTAAAAACAGCACAAACCCAATTTTCTTTTTCACGATACGATGAAAACTTTATATTTAGTTCGTTAGCTTTTTCCATTATTAAAGGTAAATCTACTTTGTAGAAGCCTGAAAACATAATTAACCCTTTTTTGTTTAATACATCTACGTAATGTTGCATATCTTGTAATAAAATATTACGGTTAATATTTGCAATTATTATGTCGAATCCATCTTGTTTAGATAGTAATCGTGCATCGCCTAAAAGGGCTTTTATATTAGTTGTTTTATTTTTTTTAATATTTTCTTTTGCACTTTTAAAAGCGTCTTCATCATTATCGATGGCAATAATTTTTTTTGCTCCAAGTTTTGATGATAATATTGATAAAATACCGGTGCCGGAGCCCATGTCTAATATAGTCTTATTTCTGAGTTTGTGTTCAAAAAGTTCTTGAGCTGCTAAGTATGTTGTTTGATGATGACCTGTGCCAAATGCCATTTTTGGGTCAACAATAATGTCAATATCCGGCATTGGGCTAATTTTATGAAAACTTGCACGAACAACGCAGTTCTCGTTTAAAAAAACGGGTTCGAAACTGCTTTCCCATACTTCGTTCCAGTTTTTGCCTTCAATCATATTTATAGAAACGTGTGTACTTATTATGTTTTTGTCTATATAACTTAAAGCTAAATCTAAACCTGCGTGAATAAAATCATCTTTTTTTATATAAGCATTCACACCTGTTTCGGTATCTTCGAAAGAATCGTATCCTAAATCGGCAATTAATGCTACAACTATTTCTCTGTTTTCCTGAGTGTTTGGACTTATTGTAATGCCAGCTTCTATATAATCCATTTTGTTTTTTTTAGTAGAGCAAGATATTAAATTAAGATTCTATTAAAAAGTAATTGTGTTTAAAGTTATTAAGAATTAATAAACTAATAATGTTAGTTTTGTTTTATTCTAATAAATACGTACAATCACTTATTGTAACAGTTTGTATGTTTTTATAATTTAGTAAAAAATTAAAAATTTACATTATGAGAAAAATATTTTTTTTAATTATTTTAGGTATGATTGTTATATCAACCTATGCACAAAATCCTGAAATAAGTGTTTTGTTTATTGGTAATAGTTTAACTAATGGTAACTCTACTAATATTGATGACCCGAGTACCGGTAATTCTATGGCTTATTATTTTAGGGAATTATCGGAGGCTGCAGGATTTAATGTTCATGTTGAAATGTATGCACCTAATGGAAAGTATATTTATGATGACCCAAATAATTCATCAAATATAGGGCATTGTAATAGTACAATAACAGAAGCACGTATTAATTCAAGACAATGGGATTATATTATAGTGCAAGATAATCCTGGTTCTTATATGTGGTCGGAAGGTTATTTAAGTGGAGATGTTGGTAATGCAAATGTTCAGCTATATAATAAAATTGTAGCAAATAATGCTTGTACACATGAAATTTTTTATGCTACTCAAGGCTATTATGATGGTTTGCCTTCTGCTTATTGGAATTCAGGAGGCTTAAGTTTAACCTCTGATGATAATATACAATCAACAATACGCTCGTACAGAAACGCATTGTATTTAAATAATAATGGTATGCAAGATTTGGTTGCTCCAATAGGCTTAGCATGGAATAGATATTGCAATGACGGACATAGTAGAGATGATTTGTACTATGATACAGCTCATCCGACATATAAAGCATCTTATTTGAATGCTGCAGTATTGTTTTCAGAAATATTTAAAATGAATCCTGAAAATGTTAATTATACAGGGGGTTTTTCAGATGCTCAGTATTTAAGACAAATTGCCTACGAAACTGTAATGGATAACACAATATTTGCAGAAATTAATATAGATACTTATACACCAGAGCTTAGTTTTAATGCAAACGAAATTACTGTAGATGATACTTATAGTACTTATCAATGGTATTTAACACCAAACCCGATTTCCGGAGCAAATACACAATCGTACACAATAGCTCAAACAGGTTTGTATTTTGCAGAAGTAACTGATGCTAATGGATGTAAACAGCGTTCAAAAACATCTAACTATGATTATATCACCGGTATTTATTTATTGAATGATTCAAAAATTTCAGTTTTCCCTAACCCCGCACAAAACATTATTAATTTAACCGGACTTGCTGTTAACTCTATAATAAGTATTACTGATGTTAGTGGACAAGCTGTAATAAGTGAAATAGCAAATTCAGACACGCACACTATTAATATATCTAACTTAAACCAAGCTACATATTTTGTTAAAATTGTTAACGAAAATAATGTTACAGTAAAGAAAATTATTAAGAAATAATTTTCATATAAAAAAGGCTGTCTTTTGAGACAGCCTTTTTTTTGTTTTTAATTCTAATAGCTTTTTTACAAGTAAATTGCTATTAAAGGAAAAATTCAATGAATTTCTCCTTTCTTATTTTGTTGAAACGAATCTTATTTCTTTTTTTCAAGATGTTTCTTGTATTTGTTCATAAACTTATCAACTCTACCTGCTGTATCAACAAGTTTCATTTTACCAGTGTAAAATGGGTGAGAAGTATCTGAAATTTCTATTTTCACTAATGGATAAGTAGCTCCATCAATATCAATTGTGTCTTTTGTATCAGCAGTTGACTTTGTTATAAAAGTATGCTCGTTAGACATATCCTTGAAAACAACTAATCTATAGTTTTCGGGATGTATTCCTTTTTTCATGTCTTAAAACTTTAAATTTTTATTTAGTTCGCAAAAGTAGATTATTTATTTTTAATATCAAATAAAAATGCTCATATAATTATTTTTTTAGTTCAGTTATCTTATGATAAAAGCTAGTGAAAAACTAATATTTGATAAATTTGGTATATCTCCGTAGTAAAAATTTTGATTCTTAAGGTTTAAACTTAATGAATTAAACATAAAATTTAGACCTATATTAAATCCGTATTTTTTATATAGTTTTTGAAAACCAATTCCTCCAATTAAATTTCCATAGTGTGTAATATCATAAAATGTATTTTTCGATTCATCGTAAAATGTACCATCTACACTTTTGTAATAATTAGAATTAAATTTACTCTTGAAATTTAAACCGTATGAAAAACCTATATTGAAAAATATATTACTCTCGAATTTATGTCTGTAAAATATAGGTAGTTCTATTGCATATATAATTTCATTTATATCGTAATATGTTTTGTTACCTATAGTAATATCAGCAACATTTAAATGGTTGAAATGAAAGTTATATTTAGCATATTTTACCCCAAACAAAATTGAACTATTATTTTTTGAAAATATATTACTTGTAATAGAGGCGCCGTATCCAACTTCATTAGTATAATTAAAATGTAAACTTATTTCTAAAGGGAAAAAATACTGTTTTTTAGGAATAGTATCTGTTTGCGAAAAAATATTTATAGATACTAGCAATACAATAAATGTTACTAAAATGTTTTTCATATATGCTTATTTTCTATAAAAATAATAAAAAAAGCTCAGATAACAAATATTTGAGCTTAGTATAAAATGTAAAATTTGTGGTAATTAGAATATAATAGGGAAGTTAAGTATTATTTTTAAATTCTAATTCCAATTAATATTATATCGTCAATTTGGTCTAAATTACCTTTCCAATTTTCAATGGTAGTATTTAATATTTCAGATTGTTTCTCCATTGGTTTTGTGCATATATTAATTAATAATTCTTTAAAAGGTTTGTATTTAAATTTTTTACCTTTTGCACCACCAAATTGGTCGGCATAACCATCGGAAAATAGGTATATTATATCTCCTTTTTCTAATTGAATTTCAATAGTTTTAAAACCTTTAGTTTTAGCACCGTATATGCCAATTGGCATTTTGTCACCTTTAATTTCGTATAAAGTATGTGTATTTCCTTCTACTTTTTTATCGCAAATAATAGCATTTCTATTGTTTTCTCTTATAATATATAGTGGGTTATTTGCACCTGAAAATTGAATTTTATTTGTTTGGTAATTTATTGCAACAAACGATATATCCATACCATCTTTAGCTTCTCCTTCGCGTCCTGTTTGATGTAATGATGTTATAACACTTTCTCTTAATTTATTAAGAACTTCACCTGTGGTTTTTATTCCGGGGCGTGCAATTATTTCGTTTAAGAAAGCAACGCCAAGCATGCTCATAAATGCTCCAGGCACACCATGTCCTGTACAATCAGCAGCAGTACAAACAACAGTATTGGCACTTTTAATTTCTTTTAGCCAATAAAAATCACCACTAACTATATCGCGTGGTTTAAAAAGAATGAATCTTTCGGGTAATAATTTTTGAATGTAATCACCCTGCGGCAATATTGCTGTTTGTATCCTTTTTGCATAAACAATACTATCGGTTATTTCGTTTTTTTGTTCTGTAATTAATTTATTTTTTGCCTCGAGTATATCGTTTGCTTTTTTCTTATTCTTGTATTGTCTGTAAATAAGTATAATTACCCCAAATACTAAAAAAATAACAACAGCAAATCCATAAATAAGCATTTTTTGCTGACGGTTTTCTAATTCTTTCTTTTTTATTTCTGAGTTTTGAAGTTTTATTTGAGCTTCTTTTTTATCGGTTTGGTATTTTTTATTTAAATCTTCAACAAGTTTTGTGTTTTCTGTAATGCTAATTGAATCGCGAAGTGCAATATATTTATCCTTAAAAATTAAAGCTTTTTTGTATTCTCCATTTTGCTCGTATATGCTACTAAGTGTTTGAGTAATATCTTTTTGTAATTTCAGTAAGTTTTTTTCTTCAGCAAGTTTTAGCCCTTTATTTGCGTATTCTATTGCCTTATTGTATTTTTTTATTCCATTATATGATGATGCTAAATGATTTAAGCAGATTATTGTATTATATATATCGTTTATTTTTATTGATGAATTATAAGCAGTTTTGAAGTGTTTAATTGAAATTTCGAATTTGTTAGTATCGGCATATAACCGTCCTAAGTTAATTTCCGAACTAATTAAACCTTTAATATCATTAAATTTTTCTCGTATTTTTTTTGATGAAATTAGGTGTTTTTCTGCTTTATTATATGCTTTATTTTTTTCGTTTATTAGTTTGTTTTTCTCGTTATTACTTGAAGTTATTTTAATGATTTCGTTATAATGATTGAATATTTGAGAATAAATATTACCTATATTATTGTAAGAGTTTGCAATTTCAATACTGTCTTTAATTTTGTTGTTTATTTCTAATGCTTGGTTGTAGTAATTTAGAGCTTGGTTAAATCTGTTAATATCGGTAAAGTTTGCCATTACTTCGTATATTACACCTATTGCGTTAAGATTTGCAGATATACCATAAGGCATATCAATTTTTTCGAATAGTTTTAGTGATTTTTGGTAACTGATAATTGCTTTAGCTTTTTTACCAAATTCATTATATACATTGCCTAAAGTGTTGTAAGCAACAGCTTCTCCTTGGGTATCATTAATCAATTGTTTGTACTTAATAGTCTTTTTTAATCCTAATATTGCGTCTTTATAATTTCCTGTATAGTAGTTTATTTGAGCAAGTCCGTTGTATGCTTTAGATAGTAATGAAGTATCTTTTGCAATTGTTGCGTTATCGATAGCTTCTTTGTATAATTTTTTTGCATTGTCAAATTTAGTTGCTCTTTTATTAATAACAGCTAAGTATATGTACGATTGTGCAGTTTCTTTATTTAAATTATATTTTTTTGATAATTTAATGGATTTATTTATGTATTCAGCACTTTTTTCGGGGTTAGATTTTATCAGACTGCGAGCAAGTAGGTTATATGTTGCAGCTTGTTCATTTTCTTTTTGTGTTTTTAAAACATTTAATAAAGAATCGTTTTGTGCATTTAAGCCAAAAGAAGTGTATATAATTATAATTATTAATGTTTTAATTTTCATTAGTTTATATTTTTAATCCAACAACGCAAATATCATCAACTTGTTCATATATTTCGCCGTTTTCATCGGTATATGCTTTCCAATTTTCAATATATTTGTCTAATTCGTTATGTTGAAATTCTAAATTTTTACAAGAGTTTTCTAATAGTAAACGCTTAAATGGTTTGTATTTTAGTTTTTTCCCTTTTGGTCCTCCAAATTGGTCGGCATATCCATCTGACGACATATAAACCATATCGCCACCTTTAAGTTGAATTTCGTGAGTTTTAAATTTATCCATTTTTAAATAAATGGCTATAGGCATTTTATCCGGTTTTATTTCGTAAAGATTTTTACCTTTTTCGTTATTTTCGTTCAGAAAAGTTTTAACTTCTGTTCCTTCACTCAGTATGTTAAGCTCATCAGAAACAATATAAACAGGATTATTAGCCCCTGAAAATTGTAAAATTTTAGTTTTGTGGTTAAAGGCAATTAGTGCCATATCCATACCATCTTTTTGTTCGCCGGTTTCTCCTTTTTGTTGTAGTGCGTTTATTATTTCTTTCCTAAGTTTTTTTAGTATTAAACCGGTATTTGTTATATATTCTTTGTTTACAATTTCTTTAAGGAAACTAACGCCTAACATACTCATAAATGCACCCGGCACACCGTGTCCTGTACAGTCAGCAGCAGTTGCAATTGTAATGTCATCCATTTGTGTAAACCAGTAAAAGTCGCCACTAACTACATCTTTTGGTTTAAAAAGTATAAATGAATCGGTAAAGTTATTATCCAGAATTTGCTTTTTTGGTAGTATAGATGTTTGAATTCGTTGCGCATATTTTATACTATGTGTTACTTCTGTATGTATGTGTTCTATTTGGTTTTTTTGTGTAGAAACTAAATCTCGTTGTGCTTCAATTTCGTCACGTTGCAAGCTAATTTCTTCATTAAGATGCACAAGTTCTGTATTTTTATCTAAAATTTGAGTTTTTTGTTTTTCTAAAAGTTCGTTTGCTCTACGTTTTTGTCTATAACCACGTAAAATAGCTATAGCTAAAAATGAAAGAAGTAGTAAGCCAACTATTGAGGCTATTAAAAACAAACGTTGTTTTGTGTTTTTTTCTTCTTGTAACTGATTTGTAATTTTTAGTTTTTCATTTTCTTTTTCTCGTTTTTCGTAATTGTATTTTTTTTCGTTTTTGGCAAACGATTTGGCAATATCATCATTTTTAAGAGAATCTCTTAAGTTTACATATTTGTTTTGATAACTATATGCGTTTTTAAAGTTATTTAGTCTTTCATAAGCATAAGAATAATTGAAGTAAATATTTTCTAAAAGTGAATAATACTTATTTTCTAGTGCAATTTTTTCTGCTTTTTTTAATGATTCAATAGCTTTGTTGTACTTTTTATTATCAGAAAATATATCGCCAATATTACTTAAAACTTCAACTTGGTTAAAAGAGTTATTTAGTTTGTTTGCAATACGCAAAGCTTTTTTATAAAATAAAAGTGATTTTGAGATGTCTTTTTTTGTTTTATATAGGTTTCCTATATTGTTATATACAAGGTATATAGTGGAGCTGTCGTTAGTTTGTTGTGCAATTTCTAAAGAATTTGAATAATGAGTTTCTGCATCATCTAAATAATGAAAGCTTGTTGAGTCGTTTTTGTTATATTTTGCTAAATATACATTTCCAATATTCATAAGTAAAATAGAAATACCTTTGTCGTAGTTTAGTTGTTTTACCTTTATTAATGCTCTATTCCAATACTTTAATGCTCCGGTATATTGTTCTTGTTTAAAATATACAGAACCAATATTGTTTAAAATTCTGGCAAGTTCAATATTATTATTTAATGTTTCAATAGTTTTAAGAGCTTTTAAATAAAATTTACCGGCGTTACCATAGTCTCCATCTGTTTCGTATGCAAAACCAATATTTTTATATATTTCTGAAAGCTTTTCGTTGTTTTTAGTTTTTAAATAATACTTTTCAGCTTTTGTAAAATATTCAACTACCTTTTCTGAAAATTCTAAATCAGTATAAATATATGCTAAAAGAACATTTGCTTCGGCTTCTTTTTCTTTGTTTTCAATTACTTCAGCTATTCTTAAAGCTTTTTCTGCATAAAATAATGAAGAATCAGTTTCTTCTTCATTTTGTGCAATTTCAATCAAAATATTAAATTTCAGGCTGTCTATTTCAATGTTATTTAATACTTTTCGTAAACTGTCAATATTTTGAGCATTTGCATTATATTGAAATAATGAAGTAAGTAAAAATAATAATGTTACTGTTGTTTTTTGCATTTAAACTATAGATATATCAAAGTGTAAAAATATAAAAATATATGCTATAAAGTTAGAGTTATGCTAATAGTTGCTAAAATTTATTAACAAAAAATGATAATAATATTTGGTAAAGTGTTTAGTTTTTTAGAAGTTTGATAAAAAATATAAAAATGAAAAACTTAATAAAACTTTTTGCTATTGTTATTATTGGTATAACAATAACTTTTATTTCTTGTAATAAAGATAATAATAAATCAAATCCTACGCCACCATCAGGGGTTGTGGGAACAACTATTTCGGGTGTTGTTTATAGTACAAATCATATGCCACTCAATAATGTTGAGGTAACTGTTGGAACTTACACTAAAACAACAGGACAGGATGGAGCTTTTTTGTTTGAAAATATGCCTGTATCAAACGATAGATATAAAGTAGAATTTGTTAAAGATGGATATTTTGAAACATATAGAGCAGGTAAAGCTAATGTTAATGGAGTAACTAAAGTAGAGATTTCAATGGTTAGTATTTCTACCACCGAACCTACAACATATACAATGAGTTTTAACCCATCTACAGGAGGCTTATTATCTGCTTTTGGCGATACCTTATTGTATTTTCCTCCAAATCTTAATTATAAAAAAGAAGACGGAACTACTTATGTAGGAAATATCGATGTTTTTGTAAAATATGTTGATGCTTCTTTACCTGAATATTCGCAAATAGCTACCGGAGGAGACCAGTTTGGAAGAGTAGGCTCTTCTGATTATTATTTAAATTCGTTTAGTGGAGTTATGGTTGTTTTATTAGATAACAATGGCGAGAAACTTGAATTAGCATCAAACAATACCGATTCGGCACAAGTGCATATACAAATACCAAATACAATGTTAGCTGATGCGCCAAATACTATTGATACTTGGTATAATGGTAGCAATAATTTGGCTTATGCTGTTAATAGTGGTAGTGGACGAAAAACAGGAGGTAAATATACAGCTTCTGTTGGGCATTTCTCGTTATGGAGTATGCAAACAAAAACTACCGATTATGGAACAATTACAGGGCGTGTAACCGATTGTAATAACGAGCCTGTAAATGGGGTTCGTGTTCAAGTTGGTCAGACTTATGCTGTAACTAATAATGATGGTATTTATTCAAGTGTTGTAGCCACAGGCATTGATAATATTGTTGTACAAGTACTAGCTGAAGATTATTTTGGTAATGCATCAATTCCAATTGTAGAAAATGCTTTAACAAATGGTGAAACTAGAGCTAATATTGATATTCAGTTAGCTTGTGTGGGAACAATAACAGGTCAACTTGTAAATTGTGAAGGACAGCCTGTACCGGGGCAAGTTGTTGTGTCTGATGGAATGATAAATTTAGCTAAAACATATACCGAAAATGGCTATTTTGAACTTAAATTCGACCAAAATGCTACATCATATACAATTTATGCAAAAGGATATAATTACTCTACCGAAGTATTTGTAAATGGAGCACCTTTTCCATATAATGCCGGTGATATAGTTTTATGTCCACCTGTGCCACCACCACCTGGCTCTAACAAAGTTACTATTGATGGTACAACTTATACCGATTTTAATGTTACTGCTGAAGGAGGTATTTATGTTCCAAATATTAGCTTGTATGCTCAGGGTAGTAACGATTATTTTAGTTTAGAACTAGAAAATGCAACGGGAGTTGGTCCTTGGCCAATTCATAATGGAAATATTAGTATAGGAGGTCAATATTACGAAATAAATTCTGGAACTGGTATAATTAATGCTTTTGATGAGGTTGGTGGAAGAATAATTGGAACATTTACAGGAACAGGAATGCAAGGAGAAGCTATTTCCGGATCATTTAATATGAAACGAAATCCTGATTCAGGACAGTAAATATTTCTATAAATAATTATAAACAAAAAAGAGGCATAAGCCTCTTTTTTGTTTATTCTCTCATTAGCCTATATAATACCAATTTAAAATCAAAATATGTTATATAAATTATTTCCATAGCTGTTGCTATGCAAATAATTTTCACATCAATAAAGAAAAATATATTCTAATTTATTTATAACCTACTTTAATATCAAGTTGGTATAAGAACAAACGAAATTGCAAGTAACAAAGAAACATATTTTAGAAAAAACAGGATAAAATTGAAAAAGAAAACGCATAATAATAATAATAATATCTTTGCAAAAGAAATTGACATAATAAACTAAAAAACAAAGCTCATGAAAAAAAGGACAATTCTTTTAGTAATGGTGCTCTTTGTAGCCGTAATAAGCACAAAAGCACAAGAAACCGTATCCGCCACAGGCGGAGAAGCAAGCGGTAGCGGTGGCTCTGCGAGTTACACCGTAGGACAAGTGGTATATACCACAAGTACAGGAACAAATGGTTCTGTAGCCGAAGGCGTGCAACAGCCCTACGAAATTTCGGTAGTAACAGGCATAAAAGAAGCCGAAGGTATTAATTTAAGTGTTTTGGCATATCCAAATCCTGCCACCGACTATTTAACCGTAAAAGTAGAAAACTACAAAACTGACAATTTGCAGTATCAAGTTTTTGACATAAACGGAAAACTCTTGCAAACAGTAAACGCAACAGGACAAGAAACAAGTATTAATATACAGGATTATCCTGTTGCCAATTACTTTATAAAAGTGTTAGATAACAAAAAAGAAATTAAAGTATTTAAAATTATAAAATCTAATTAATATGAAACGAATTTACACAATTATAGTAGCAGTATTACTAACTGCAACAGTATGGGCACAAGCCCCCGAAAAAATGAGTTACCAAGCTGTAATTAGAGATGCAAGTAGCCAATTAGTAACAAGCACAAGCGTAGGCATGCAAATAAGTATTTTGCAAAGTAGTGCCACAGGAACAGCGGTTTATGTAGAGCGTCAATTTCCTACAACCAATGCCAACGGCTTAGTAACTATTGAAATAGGTGCAGGAACCGTAGTAAGTGGCGATTTTGCCACCATTGATTGGGCAAACGACACTTATTTTATAAAAACAGAAACAGACCTAAATGGTGGAGCAAACTATACCATTACAGGCACAAGCCAACTGTTGAGTGTGCCTTATGCCCTGCATGCAAAAACTGCTGAAACAGCAAATTTTACTGAAAACGATCCTGTTTTTTTAAGTTGGGACAAAAATTATACTGACCTTACTAACAAACCTGTAAATGTAACGCAAAGTACATATGGTTTTATGAGTAGTGTGGATAAAGTGAAATTAGATAATTTAGAAAACTTAAACCTTTCAGCAGGTAATGGTATTGAATTATTAGGAACAGCACCAAACATAACTATAAATGCAACGTCAAAACCTTGTTTTAGATGGAATGTTTTTCATACTTATATGAATGATGTTGGGTGGGTTTTCAATAATAATTCACTTATGTTTGGTGGAGTTGAGCCTTCTTTCTGGACAGATGGTAATGCTACTGCTGTTAATATTAGTTCGGATAAAGAAGTACAAAGAACACTGTTTAACAAAAAGATATACCCAGGTAAGAATGCAATGGTATATAGTAATGTTTACACACAATACTCATCAACAAACGGAGAAATTGTTGTTGTATTAATGAGAGTAAAGAATACAACTAGTTCTAATATTAATTGGGATGTTTCATTTTATTATACAGCCCATTCAGTATTTTCTGAAAGAGCAGGTATCGCATTAAATGGTGTAAATATAGCAACATATACATCGTCTGGTAATAGTACAGAAACACTTACAATACCTGCAAATAGAACAAGTACTATTATTATTTCATCTTCATCAGCATTAGGTAAAGATCTTGGTTCTGGTATTTATGTTAGGCATTGTGGCTTAGGGTTTTATGGTGATTGTTTAGCGTTACCTTCAGGATTGGAATTTGTAGATGATTTAGATAATGCAACAGGAGGTTGGGAACAATAATTTTTTTTAAAAATTAGTTATTGTGAGGGCGTGGCTTTAAGTCCACGCTCTCACTAGAACAAAAAAAGTATGATTGTTAACCCGGATTACAAGACTTTAGAAAAAGTAGCAAAAAATATCTAACTAAATTTTAATAAACACCATATTAGTGATATTCAGAATTTTACTA
>CAMZKE010000011.1 GCA_947311115.1 uncultured Bacteroidales bacterium
CGGTCTTGATTTTTTCCTCTATTTTGCATCAAGGCAAAATGGAGTCGCCTGTCCGGCGAAAGAGGACAAGTATTAAAAAATACAACTACAAATTACACTAAATAACACAATTTCTCGTATTTATCAATATTATAAGAATTTAAAGCTCGTTTGATAAATTTTAAAACTGTTGTATATACTGATTATATTGGGTGCTAAAGTTCAGAATTTTATAAATAATTTTTTCATTTATTTTTCTTTTGCATTTTTACGCATTATCTTTGTGTAAAATCTTGATGAAACCTGTTAAGAAATAGCCCTATCATTGGGAATTGTGGTAGGGAGGACTTCATCAAGATTTTTTATTGTGTTCAATACCCCAAATATTCAAAGTGAAAGCAATTTAATAAATTCGTTTAATCTTTTCCCTTAATAACTTTCAACATAAAAATTACATTCGTATTTTTGCAAAAAATAGAATAGTGGGAAGAAGAAAAAAATTACCAATATTAGAAAATATTGAAATTATTGATGCAGGAGCAGAGGGCAAAGCAATTGCCAAACATAACGATATGGTTGTGTTTGTTAATCGTGTAGTTCCGGGCGATGTGGTTGATATACAGGTTTCAAAAAAACGAAAAAGTTATTTAGAGGGGTATCCTATAAAATTTCATAAATATTCTGACGATAGAGTTGAAGCTAAATGTGAGCATTTTGGGATTTGTGGTGGTTGCAAATGGCAGAACTTACCTTACGATAAACAACTATTCTACAAAAACAAACAAGTTATCGATAGTTTTCAGCGAATAGGAAAAATTGATATTAAAGAAGTAAACTATATACTTGCAGCGCCAAATGAGTATTTTTATCGCAACAAAATGGAATATACTTTCTCAAATAAAAAATGGCTTACACAAGAGGAAGTTGAAAGCGGAAATGAGTTTGATAACAGAAACGCGTTAGGTTTTCACGTGCCAAAAATGTTTGATAAAATTGTCGATGTTTTTGAATGTCACTTGCAAGCAAACTACTCTAACGAAATAAAAAACTTTGTTCGCAATTTTGCATTAGAAAACAATATAGAATTTTACGATATTCGGGAAAATACAGGACTTTTAAGAAATTTAGTAATTAGAAATACCTATGATGGTGAGTTAATGGTTATATTAATTGTTGCAAAAAACGACAAGCTAACAACAATTTTACTCGATGCAATTTACAAAGAATTTCCTCAAATAACATCTTTAAACTACATTGTAAACAAAAAGTTAAACGATAGTTATGCCGACCAAGAGGTTATATGTTATAAGGGAAAAGACCATTTAATGGAAAAAATGGGCGATTTACAATTTAAAGTAAGCCCAAAATCATTTTATCAAACAAATAGCAAACAGGCTTTTAACTTGTATAAAATAGCTTTAGAATTTGCCGATATTAAAAGTAACGAAACCGTTTACGACCTTTATACAGGAACAGGAACAATTGCAAATTTTGTAGCTCGTAACGCAAAAAAAGTAATTGGTATTGAGTATGTTGAAGATGCAATAAAAGATGCAAAAATAAACTCAGAGCTAAACAATATATCTAATACAGAGTTTTTTGCAGGCGATATGAAAGATGTTTTAAATAACGATTTTATAAATAAACATGGTAAGCCTGATACAATAATTCTTGACCCTCCACGTGCAGGAATGCACGCCGATGTTGTAAATACAATTTTAAATGCTGAGCCTGAAAAAATTGTTTATGTTAGTTGCAATCCGGCAACGCAAGCACGCGATATTGCATTAATGAAAGAAAAATACGATACAATAAAAATTCAACCTGTTGATATGTTTCCACACACACATCATGTTGAAAATGTTGCACTACTAATAAAAAGATAATTATGGCTGATAATGATTTTAAAAATAATTTAGATGAATTAATTGAGGTATTTATACGTCTTAAAGACAAAGAGAATTTTAAAACAATGTTAAATGACGATGCACAGCTAAAAAACATTGAAATGCTAATAAATAATTACGATTTCATAAAAAATAATATCCCTGATGATATCCTTGATGAATTAGGGGAAAGCATTAAAGGACTTATTGTTGATTTAACAAAGCAGTTAAAACAAGAATTAGGAAATGTTGACCAAGACGATAATAAAGAGTTTCTTGACGATATTAACATGATTGACAATATATTAACAAGTAACGATTTATCAGAAGATAAAATTAACGAATTATTAGATAAAAGAAATTCACTTAATAATAATTAAGTACTACATAAATAATACTAAGGTTGATAAATATATTTACTAATTAAAGTTAATTACTTTTTAGATATTAATATTAATTTGTTAGCTTTGCACGAATTTTAAATTTTTGTTTTTTGAACTATAAGAATTTTACAATCCAATTTACTGGATTAAAAGACGGAGTTCATAATTACATTTTTAAAATTAACAACGAGTTCTTTGATTTATTTGAGTATTCAGAATTAACCGAAGGTAATTTAGAAGCCAAAGTTGAGTTTATAAAGTCGGCTACAATGCTAACTTTTAATATACATATTAAAGGTACGGTAAACTTAGTTTGCGATGTATGTGTTGATGAGTTTAAACAAAATTTAGATTTTAAAAATACTATTTACGTTAAATTTGGAGAGGAGTACGAAGAGTTAGACCTTGACTTAATAATGATTAATAAAAATGATATTGATTTTGATTTATCAAAATTATTTTATGATTTAATTATTGTTAACTTGCCGTCGAAAAGGGTTCACCCTGTTGATGCGGAAGGAAATAGCACTTGTAACCCCGAAATGCTTAAAAAAATAGAAGAATTGTTAGTTTACGAAAGTAACAGTGAACAAGATGATGAGGACGAGAATATAGATTCTCGATGGAATGAATTAAAAAAGTTGAAAAATGGCACATCCTAAAAGGAAGATTTCGAAACAACGAAAGAACAAGAGAAGAACGCATTACAAAGCGTCGTTTGTACAATTATCTACATGCTCTAATTGTGGAGCAACAGTAAAGTATCATACTGTATGTCCTGAATGTGGATATTACAGAGGAAAACTTGCTATTGAAACAAAAGAAGTTTTGTAAAAACTTAAATTTGCGTAATACTTTACGTATTTTTGATTTAATTTTTAATTAAAAAACGAACTATGAATATAGGATTAGATGTTATGGGTGGCGATTATGCCCCAACAACTACAATTAAAGGTGCAATAATGGCATCTTTAGAATTTCCAAAAGATTCAAAATTAGTT
This sequence comes from uncultured Bacteroidales bacterium, assembly GCA_947311115.1. Classification (GTDB taxonomy): domain Bacteria; phylum Bacteroidota; class Bacteroidia; order Bacteroidales; family JAFGXI01; genus DYMG01. The sequence continues at coordinate 3,250 of CAMZKE010000011.1, forward strand.
TTATTTGGAGATGAAGATAAAATTAAAGAAATACTAAAGCAAGAAAACGCAGACACAAGTAAATTTGAAATAGTTGCTACTACTCAGGTAATTGGAATGGGTGAACACCCTGTAAAAACTTTTACCCAGAAAAAAGATTCTAGTATTACTGTAGGGTTTAAATACCTTGCTACAGGAAAAATTGATGGTTTTGCAAGTGCAGGAAATACAGGTGCAATGCTTGTTGGTGCAATGCACTCTGTACAACAAATTTCCGGAATTATTCGCCCTTGTATAACAAGCCCAATGCCTACAATAAACGGAGGCCAAAGCATTTTATTAGATGTCGGAATAAATCCTGATTGTAAGCCTGATGTTTTATACCAATACGCAATACTAGGTTCTTTATACGCAGAACATGTTTACAATATTAAAAATCCAAGAGTTGCTTTGTTAAATATTGGTGAAGAAGAAGAAAAAGGAAACCTTTTAACCTCTGCTACTCATAAATTAATGAAGGATTCAAAAGATTTTAATTTTGTTGGTAACATTGAAGGGAATCAAATTTTTAGCGGTAAAGTTGCAGATGTAATTGTTACAGATGGGTTTACCGGGAATGTTGTTCTTAAAGAAGCAGAAGCATTTTATACTCTTATTAAAAAACGTGAACTTAACGACGATTATTTCGATAGATTTAATCCTGAAATATACGGGGGAACTCCTATTTTAGGAGTAAATTCAACCGTTATTATTGGTCACGGAGCATCAAATGAAAATGCAATAAAAAATATGGTACTTCATACACTACATGTTGCAGAAGTTAAGCTTTCAGAAAAAATTAAAGAAGCATTAAAAAATGACTAAGATTAATGCAGTAATTACAGGAGTTCAAGGTTATGTACCTGAATATATTTTAACTAACGACGAATTAGCTAATATGATGGATACATCAGACGAGTGGATAATGAGTCGTATTGGTATAAAAACTAGGCATTTGTTAAAAGGTGAGGGGCTAGGAACCTCAGATATGGCTGTTGAAGCTGTTAAAGGTTTATTAAAAAAAACAAATACATCTGTTGATGAAATTGATGTGTTAATATGCGGTACTGTTACACCTGATATGCCTTTTCCTGCAACAGCTAATATTATTTCCGATAAACTTGGAATAAAAAACGCTTTTAGTTTTGATATTAACGCCGCTTGTTCAGGCTTTTTATATTCGTTAGAAACAGCTAGTAAATTTATCGAATCAGGTAAGTATAAAAAAATAATTGTTGTTGGTGCTGATAAAATGTCATCAATAATTGATTATTCTGAACGTAATGTAGCTCCTATTTTTGGCGATGGTGCAGGTGCTGTTATGCTTGAAGCAACAACTGAAGATATAGGAATTGTTGATACAATGATGCATACCGACGGTGTTGGCAGGCAATATCTTCATCAAAAAGCCGGTGGCTCTGTTAAACCTGCTTCTCATGAAACTGTTGATGCTAAAGAGCATTTTGTATATCAAGATGGGCAACATGTTTTTAAATGGGCTGTAAGTAAAATGGCAGATGTTTCAGTTGAAATGATGGAACGTCATAATATTACACCTAAAGATTTAGCATGGTTAGTTCCGCACCAAGCAAATATGCGAATTATAGATGCAACAGCCAAAAGAATGGGGCTTGAGCGCGAACAAGTTATGATAAACATTGAGAAATATGGTAACACTACTAGTGGAACTTTACCTCTTTGTTTATGGGATTACGAAAAACAACTTAAAAAAGGTGATAAACTAATTTTATCTGCTTTTGGAGGTGGTTTTACTTGGGGTGCAATTTACCTTAAATGGGGATACAATACTAAATAGTATTTGACATTTTCTGCAAAAGACTTTCAAAATATATCTTTTTGTAGTCGTTAAATAAACTATTGTACTATAACATAATATTAAAGCTACTTATTGTAGCTTTTTTTATATATTTGAAAAAAAACAAATATGAAAACTTTTACAATATTTCTTATTACATTTCTTATTGCAACTAATGTTGTTAAATCTCAAGATATTTATAGAGCATCTTCGCTTGAAATGATATTTAGTTTTGCTAATGTAAACGATAATAACACTCGTATTCCGGTAGGTATGCGCTATACAGCTTTTTTTCATACGCAACAAACAATCCATGTTGATTTTAATAATTCATTTGGCGTTTTTACAGGCTTAGGTATTAGAAATATTGGTATAAACACAACTCCTGATTCGGTATATTTTCATGGCGACAAAACCTATTATAAAAGAGCTTCTGTTGGAGCAAGCGTAAATCAATTAACAAATGTAAAACAACGTACTTACACCGTTGGGCTACCAATAGCACTTAAAATTGGTAATTTCGATAATGGTTGGTATCTTTTTGCAGGTGGCGAATATGAGTATAGCTTTCATTATAAAGAAAAAGTTTGGATTGACGGTAAAAAGAAAAAGTATAGAGAGTGGTTTGGCAACGAAGTAACTCAATTTTTACCCTCTGTTTTTGCCGGAGTGAAATTACGCCGTGGTATAATGGTTAACTTTAAATGGTATCTTCAAAACTTTATGAACACAAAACATAAAGCCGATTTAATTGAAGGAAATACAATTATGCAAATTAAACCATACGAAAACCTTAGTTCGCAGCTTTTTTATGTTTCGGTAGCTTTTACTATCGATAACAGAAAACCTAAAGCAAAACCTATTGATACCAATCCTTCAACTAAAACTAACCCAAAAATTGACATGTAATTAATGAACTCGCAAAAAAAGTTCTTAATAATTGTTTTAGGTCCCACGGGTATTGGCAAAACCGATTTGACTATTAGCTTGGCTAAAGCATATAATTCTGAAATTATTTCGTGTGATAGCCGTCAGTTTTACAAAGAGTTGTCTATTGGCACAGCTGTTCCTGAAAAAGAACAGTTAGCGGCTGTAAAACACCATTTTATACAAAATATTTCTATAGCAGATTATTACAATGTTAGCAATTTTGAAAATGATGTAATACAATTATTAAATACTTATCATAAAACAAATAATATTGCTTTAATGACAGGTGGTTCAATGATGTATATTGATGCCGTTTGTAATGGTATTGATGATATGCCTGATATTGATACGGAAATTAGAGAATTTTACAAAGCAAAACTTATAAATGAAGGCATTGAAACTCTTCGTTTTGAATTAAAACGAGTTGACCCTGAGCATTATAATATTGTAGATTTGAAAAATGGAAAGCGAATAATTAGAGCATTAGAAGTATATGCACAAACAGGTAAAACATATACAAGTTTTCGTACTGCCCCAAAAAAGAAACGTAATTTCGAAATAATTAAAATAGGATTGCAAATTGAACGTGAAAAACTTTACGAAAGAATAAATAAGCGTGTTGATATAATGATTAAAAATGGTTTAGTTAATGAAGCTAAAGAAAATTATAAAAATAAGGGGCTAAATGCCTTAAACACTGTTGGCTATAAAGAGTTATTTGCTTATTTTGATGGCGAATACTCTCTAGAAAAAGCTATTGAACTTATTAAAAGAAACACACGGCGTTATTCTCGTAGACAAATATCGTGGTTTAAACGTGATAATGAAATTAATTGGTTTAACCCAAATAATTTTGAAGAAATTAAAATGTTTATTGATACAAAACTCCAATTCGTTCGCCCATCTTAACCTCTGTCTCTAAACCATTTTTGGTATTTAGAATTAAATCTTTATCTATTGTAATTTGATTGGTTTTAAAAAATAAAATTACTGTTGAACCTCCAAATTTAAAATAACCACGTTCTAAACCTTTTGTTACTACAGGGCTTGTATATGTATTAATCATGCTTCCAACCATAGTAGCTCCAACCTCCGACATAATAATATTTCCAAAACTATCGGTATTAATTTCACAATATTCCCGTTTGTTTTGGCATAAAATTTCTATCTTCTTTTTCAATGCTATTGGCGATACAGAATAATAATCACCATTTATTTTTTTCTCTGATAAAACTGTACCGGTAACTGGGAAATGATACCTGTGATAATCGGTAGGGCATAAGCGTACTATAATTAAGCTCCCATTATTATAGTAATCAGCTAACGAATCGTTTTGTAAAAAATCGTAAATATTAAACTTATACCCTTTTACAATAAAATCTTGATTTTCAATATTTGAATAAGCTAATAATTTACCATCGGCTGGCGAAATTATTATATTTTTTGTAGAATCTATTTTTCGTGCATTAGTTTTTAATTTTCGTGTAAAAAAATCATTAAAATTATCAAACTCCTGTTTTTTACATACACTTAAATCAATATTATAATCATTAACAAAATTGGCAATTTTATCTTTAGAGGCGGGCGAATCCATTCTTTTTCCATACCAGTCGGAAATAAATTTACGTTTTACAATTGCATTTAACGATAGTTCTCCTATCGGATTATTATAAAGCCAATGTAACCACATTTCACCATAAACTTTTTCTGTTTTTACCTTTCCTGTAGTTCTATCAATGTACTCAATTGGATTGTTTTTACCGAATGGTATAAATCCTAAGATAACAATAACTATTATTATGGCTAGTATTTTTTTTCCTTTCATAACTCTAATTATAGTATTATATATTTTTAATCTTAAGAAAACTTTTCTTTTCTTTAATAAATGCAAAACCAATAAATACAGCCAATAATAAAGTTGAAACGCTAAATTTTAACAAATTGCTTTCAAAATTAATCCTTTCAAATACAAAATATATAACTAAAGCAAGCAATGTGTATATTAGCATAGACTTAATATCGTAATTAACTTTAAAATGTTTTTGTCCTAATCCGTAGGAAATAATCATCATTGAAAAATAACAAGCAAAAGTAGCCCAAGCTGAACCCATATAACCAATATGTGGTATTAATATTATATTTAAGATTATTGTAATTACTGCACCTATTACAGCTATTAAAGCTCCGTATTTAGTTTTGTTTGTAAGTTTGTACCATATCGATAAATTATAAATTATACCTAAAAACAAATTAGCCATTAGTACTATTGGTACAATTTTTAATCCTTCGTGATACGATTCTCCAATAAATGCTTTTAATATATCGAGATATAACATCACAAATAAGAAAATAAACAAACCGAAAATTGTAAAATATTTCATTACTTCAGAGTAAATATTTTTTGAATTACTTTCTTTTGCTTGAGCAAAAAAGAATGGCTCAGCAGCATATCTAAACATTTGAATAAATAATGTCATTAATATTGCTATTTTATAATTTGCACCGTAAATACCTATTTCTCGCATTACATCAACGCTACTTGGTAAAAAATATTTTAGCAAAATACGATCTAATGTTTCGTTTACCATACCTGCTAAACCTGCTAATAGTAATGGTAATGAGTATATTAATATTCGTTTTAAAAGTTTAGAATCGAATGTGAATTTTACATTTAAAATTTCAGGTAACAATAATATAACTGTTACAGCACTCGATATTAAATTAGAGATAAAAATATATTTTACGCTTATTTCTCCGTCAGTAAAAATTGTTACCCACGATTCTGGGTTTTGCTCAATTAAGTACGGACTTAAAACTATAAAAAATAAGTTAAGCCCTATATTTACAATAATATTTGTAAACTTAATTACAGCAAATTTTAAGGCTTTATTTTGTTGTCTGAGTTTTGCGAAAGGTATTGATACAAAGGCATCTAGGCCTATTACAATACCAAACCATAAAATATATTCAGGGTGTCTTGAATAGCCAATAATATCAGCAATATTATGATAAAACAAACTAATTAAAAGTATAAATAATGTTGATGTAGAAAATAACGAAATTAAAGTTGTGCTATATAATTTGCTTGTATCTTTTTCTGTTTCTGAAAACCTAAAAAAACCGGTTTCCATTCCGTAAGTTAAAATAATAATTAAAAAACTCACGTAAGCATACAATTCTGTAACTACACCATACTCTTCGGCAATTAAATTATAGGTGTATAGCGGAACCATCAAGTAATTGAGGAATCGCCCAATTATACTACTTAATCCATAAATAACGGTTTGTCCTAAAAGCTTCTTTAATTTTCCCAATTATAAATATTTATTGCAAATGTATAATTCCATTATCACAATTAAAAGCTATTTTCTAACTATCTTATCGTACACAAATAAACCAATTGCTGTAAATATACCAATACTTGCATAAACATACATTATATTATATGGTTGATATGTGGCCCATAAATAGTTTGTCATTTGGCTTGCTGTTTGTCCTGTTTTACTTAAATACTCATTAATTAAATCGGTTTGTGTAAATGTATTTGATAATTCAGGTAGTCTAAATCCTTGAATCAAAGCGTCTTTATAAATTAATGAAATTTTATCGGAAATCTGTTCGTACACACTACCTGATAAATAACCTGCAATAGAACTACCCAAAGCAACAGGCAAAAAAGATGTTCCCATATACATTGCAACTTTGTCAGATGGTGCTATTCTACCAATATATTCGGTTATTTTTGGAGAACTAGACATTTCGCCAACAGCAAAAACTAACATTGCGAAAATTAAATATATTGGGTTCTTTGTCATAAACATTAATCCAATTCCTATTGATGCAATAAAAATACCTGAAATCATTGCATTTAGTGGTTTTAATCTCATAACTATTGTTGATATAAGTATTTGAAAAATAATTATATACATTGCATCAATATTGGTAATCATTTCAGCAGCTACGGTGCCTTGTGCTGTGCCTATCATTTGTGCAAACGAAGGCGATATTGAATATATTTTTTCAAATAAAATATTTGTATCAACCCACTGGTCAATAAAAACAGGCAAACTGTAAAACAACTGATAATACATTGACCAAAAGCCGGCAATAAGGATTAGAAAAATCAGAAATTTAATGTCTTTTAAAACCTCAAAAATATTTGTAAGCGATTCTATTATTGTTTGAGAAAAGTTTTTGTCAGATTTTTCTCGTTTGGGTTCTTTATAAAAAAAGAATATTAAAAGAATATTTACAATAAAAACTCCGGCAGTAAAAATAAAAACAGAATACCAAGAGTTTTCACGTAATTGAGAAGTAAAAAGAGGTCCAATAAACGAACCTATATTTACCATCATATAAAATATTCCGAAACCAATTGACGATGTTTTATCGGTAGTAGTTTTAGCTATTGTGGCTGATATTATTGGTTTAAAAAATGCACCACCAACAGCAACATATAAGAAAAGTAAAAATACACTAGTAAAATCGGTTGCTTTACCAAGCATTAAAAATCCTGACATATAAATTGCAAACGAAAGCAAGAGTATTTTTTTGTAGCCAAACTTATCGGCTATTGAGCCGGTTATTACGGGCAACAAGTACAATAGAGTAGTACCCAAACTCATTATATAACTTTTGTCAACTTGCGAAAAACCTAATGCTCCTTTGTCTTTCGATGCGGTTAAATAAATAGCAAAAACCATATAAAAACCATACCAAGCAAGTCTTTCAATTAGTTCGGCAGTGTTTGCAATCCAAAATGTTGATGGAAACTGTGTAAAAAAATTCTTTTTATTTGACATTAATTATATTTTTTGCAAATATATAAAAAATAAAAAAGGCTACCGGGCGGTAGCCTTAAATGAAAAAACATAAAAACAACAACTAAACTTATTTAGCGATACAAAAGTATGAATTGTAAACATTAACTAAACTTAATGAAAATAAATAAATGTTAAATGCTTAGTCGTGATATTAATATATCATTTATAATTACTGAAGTTTCGTATTTATACTCAATGTGTTTTATATTAGTGATTTAATCTGTTTGGGTTTAATTCCCCGTCCCTAGGGACGTATAAAAGAATAGTATTCCAAAACGATACCTCGTCCGCTTGCGGCGAGGAGATTCATTTTAGAATGTAAATTATATATGAATACTGTGATATTGAACATAGCGAAGTATCTCGTATGTTTGCAAATATAAATAATTAGACCGGTTATATTCTATTTTTGTATTATAGAAAAATAATCGGAAGAGGGAAAGAAAAGAATAAGTGTCAGATACGTTTAACGATATCGAAAAATAGGATTACATCTTTCCTTCTATTTTTTTTCAAGTTTGGACTAAGTGTTTAGGTATGATATTTTTAACATCAATCTCGGATAAAGAGACGAGTGAAAACTGTGAAGAAAATACCGACAATAAAATTAAAAAAACAGATGGAACTATTAAAACA
>CAMZKE010000012.1 GCA_947311115.1 uncultured Bacteroidales bacterium
ATCACCAATATGGTGTTTATTAAAATTTAGTTAGCTATTTTTTGCTACTTTTTCTAAAGTCTTGTAATACGGGTTAACACCAATACAAACCAACCGAAAAAAACTTTTCAACAACACATAGGTCAGACCTATCACACACTGTTAATAACTATAAGTATTTATTAACAACATAAATTGTTAATAACCGTTAAAACTCGCTTAAATTAGTAGTTTTTCAACATAGGTTGTAAACTTTTTGCATTTCAGTTATTAACATTGTGGGAAAATATGTATCTTTGTGTTACAAAGTGGTAAAATATTACGTATTTTTACATCATAAATAGTATAATAGCTAATGACAACGTTTGTAGGAGATTATCCGGTAAAAGTAGATGCAAAAGGAAGAGTACTTTTTCCTTCAGCATTTAAAAAGCAGCTTAATGAAGCCGCTGGAAATCGCTTTGTTGTCAAAAAAGACATCTTTGAAAATTGCTTAATCCTTTATCCGTATGATGAATGGGAGCGTCAAGTGAAAATAATTAGATCGCGCATTAATCCATACAAAAAAGAACACGCAAAATTTTTACGTGAATTTTATAAAGGAACAGCAGAATTTTCTTTAGACTCAAATGGTCGAATACTGTTTCCTAAAAGATTGCTAGAGCTTGTTGGCATTACAAAAGAAATTGTAATGGCAGGACAAGATGACAAAATTGAAATTTGGGATAAAACAGTTTACGATTCGCAAAGCATGGGTGAAGACAATTTTGCAGAGTTAGCAGAAAAGTTGTTGGGCTTTGATACAGTTAATGATGTAGAGTAAACGTTTTATGGAGTACCACAATCCTGTATTATTAAAAGAAACAGTAGATGGTTTAAGTATTAAGCCAACTGGTATATACGTCGATTTAACTTTCGGTGGTGGTGGCCATTCAAAAGAAATTCTAAAATATCTTACAACAGGCAAACTACTCGCATTTGACCAAGACACTGATGCAGTAAAAAATATTATCCCAAGCGATAATTTTATTTTTGTTCATTCCAATTTTAAATATTTAAAAAACTATTTAAAATACTATGGATACACAAAAGTAGATGGCATTTTAGCCGATTTGGGCATTTCGTCGCATCATATAAATATGCCTGAACGTGGATTTTCATTTCGTTTTAACGCTCCACTTGATATGCGTATGAATCAAAACGCAAAACTATCAGCATACAATGTAGTTAACGAGTACGACGAAGAAATTTTATATAAAATTTTTAGAGAATACGGCGAAATTAAATCTGTAGGACGATTAGTAAAATCGATTGTAGAAAACCGTATTTCTAAACCAATTAATACAACTTTTGAGCTTGTTGATATTATTTCAAACTTGGCACCAAAACATAAAGAGCATAAATTTTTCGCACAAGTTTTTCAAGCAATCAGAATTGAAGTTAATGCTGAGATAAAAGTTTTAGAAGAAATGCTCGAGCAATGTGGTGAGGTTTTAAAATCAGGAGGAAGGCTTTCAATATTATCATATCATTCACTAGAAGATAAACTTGTAAAAAAATATATAAAAACAGGGAATGTAAAAGGTGAAATAATAAAAGACAACTTCGGAAATTTCGAAAAGTTTTTTAAACCAATAAACAAAAAAATAATAGTGCCTACTGAAGAAGAAATAAAAATAAATAACCGTGCAAGAAGTGCTAAACTACGAATTGCAGAAAAATTATAATTTCCAACAAAATGAAACTTTTTAAAACTTTTAAGAAAAAAGAAATAAAAGATTTTGAAAAAGATACAGAATCGAAAATAAATATTTCTGATACTGTAAAAGGCTTTGTTGATACAAAAAAAATAACAAAAGAGACTGTATTAAAACAAGCAGGTTTCATTTTTATGCTATTCTTTTTTGGAATTATATATATCGCAAATCGCTTTAATGCAGAGCGTTTAGTACGAGATGCGGTAAAGCTAAAAAAAGAAAGAAATGAGCTTCGTTCAGAGCATATCGCAACGGCATCTGAACTAATGTTTATGAGCAAGCAATCTGAAATTATTGAACTTGTTGATTCATTCAAATTGGGATTAATAGAAAGTACTGAGCCTCCTATTAAAGTAAAAGTGGAGATAGAAGAGTAAAATGACCGAAGAAAATAAAAACATACGGAAAGATTTAATTTGGAGAGTAAACTTTGTTTACTTCCTAATCTTACTTTTTGCCTTTGCAATTATTGGTCGTATTTTATTTATTCAGGTAATCCAAAAAGATATTTGGGAAACAAAAGCCCAAGAATTAAGCCGTAAAGATATAATAGTTCAACCAAACAGAGGTGATATAACTTCTGCTGACGGCAAACTACTAGTTAGCTCAGTCCCTCATTACGAGGTGCATATGGACTTAAAAAGCAATGCGTTAACAAACGATATTTTCGAACAAAATATAGATTCACTTGCTTGGTGCCTATCTAATTTATTTAGAGATAAATCTAAAAAAGAATACAAAAGACGATTAATAAACGCACGTAAATTAGGTAAACGATACTACTTAATAAAAAGGAATATTTCATACACTGAACTCAAAAAATTAAAAAAATTCCCAATATATCGTCGTGGCAAATACAAAGGCGGCATAATTATAGAACAACACAACAAACGCATAAAGCCATTCGGGTCAATGGCCTCAAGAACACTTGGTTATTTAATTGACAACAACAAAGGTGAAAGAATTGGGCGTGTTGGTTTAGAAGGAGCGTATAATAAAGAGTTAAAAGGTAAAGAAGGTTTAATTCTTAAACAAAAACTTTCCGGTGGAGTTTGGATGGAAATTGACGGTGGTGTTCAAGTTGAACCTGAAGACGGCAAAGACCTTGTTTCAACTATAGATGTACGTTTACAAGATGTTGCACAAAATGCTTTACTTTCGCAATTACAAAAACAAGAAGCTCATCACGGAACTGCTGTATTAATGGAAGTTGCTACCGGCGAAATTAAAGCAATTGTAAATTTAAGTAGAGGAACAGACGGGAAATATAGAGAAAAATTTAATTATGCTGTTGGTGCTGCAACCGAACCGGGTTCAACTTTCAAGTTAGCATCTTTAATGGTGGCACTAGAAGATGGCGTTGTTGATATTACTGATTCAATAGATACATATAATGGTGTTATTGAATACTACGGTGTTAAAATGAAAGATTCTCACACAGGGCTAGGTAAAATAACTGTAAAACGAGCCTTGGAAGAATCCTCTAATGTTGCTGTTTCTCAAATAATTAATGAAAATTACAAGAAAAATCCGGAAAAATTTATTCAACGGTTATACGGACTCGGATTAAACCAAAAACTAAACTTAAAAATACGTGGAGAAGGTAAACCGGAAATAAAATACCCAGGTAGTAAATCGTGGTCTGGGCTCTCACTTCCTTGGATGTCTATTGGTTACGAAACAAAACTAACACCACTCCAAATATTAACATTTTACAATGCTGTTGCAAATAATGGTGTAATGATAAAACCTCATTTCGTTACTAAAATAAAATATCATGGCAAAACAATTAAGGAAATAAAAGGTGAAATAATTAACCCTTCAATATGTTCTGAATCTACTCTAAAAAAAGTACAAGAAATGCTTAAGGGCGTGGTTGAAGAAGGTACAGCAAGAAGTTTAAAAAACAACAACTACACAATTGCAGGAAAAACAGGCACTGCACAGGTTGCAAACCTTAACAAAGGCTACAAAAATAATAAAGGGAATAAAACATATCAAGCATCGTTTGTTGGTTACTTTCCCGCTGATAAGCCAAAATACAGTTGCATTGTAGTGGTTAACTCTCCTCAAAAATCAATTTACGGAAGCCAAGTAGCAGGTCCTGTTTTTAAAGAAATTGCAGATAAAGTGTATGCTACAAGTTTAGATATGATTGATAACAATAATAAAGATTATGTTGAAACAGTACCGTACTCAAGAAATTCAAATAAAATTGATTTAGAAAATGTATTTAGCTCTTTAAATATTCCTTACAGAGAAAACTGCAAGGATGATTGGGTAGCAACTGTTAATGCAGGCGACTTAGTGGCTTTAAACGAAATAGACTATATAAATAACGAAAACTTAGTACCTAATTTAAAAGGTATGGGATTAAAAGATGTTATTTATTTGCTCGAAAACAGAGGCTTAAAAGTTAGTGTTGATGGTTACGGTACTGTTGCATGGCAATCAATTCCGGCAGGAAGAAAATTTAATGAAGGTGAAAAAATAAGAATAGTATTAAGGTGAAAAATTTAAACGACATATTAGCAAATATTAAGATTTTAGACAGTATCGGAGATACTAATATTACAATCGAAAACATAAAATTCGACAGTCGAAATGTTAATTCTAATAGTATTTTTATAGCTGTGCGCGGAGTTAATGTTGACGGACATAATTACATAAACAAGGCCATTGAACTAAAAGCCAAAGCCATTGTTTGCGAAGAATTTCCCGAAAATATTCATAAAAACACAAGCTATATAAAAGTAAAAGATTCGGCTATAGCTCTAGGTTTAATTGCTTCTAATTTTTATGATAATCCATCACAAAAAATGACAGTTGTAGGAATAACCGGAACAAATGGAAAAACCACAACAGCAACTTTACTTTACAATATGTTTGAAGAGTTAGGGTATAAAACAGGTTTAATTTCTACAGTAGTAAATTATATTCACAATAAAGAAATAAAATCGACACATACTACACCTGACCAAGTACAGTTACAAAAACTTTTTGCTCAAATGATTGACCAAGGTTGTGAATATTGTTTTATGGAGGTTAGCTCTCACGCAATTCATCAAAATCGTATTTCCGGAATTGATTTCAATGGCGGTGTTTTTACAAACATAACTCACGACCATTTAGATTATCATAAAACTTTTAAAGAATATATATCTGCAAAGAAAAAATTCTTCGATGGATTAAAGAAAACTGCTTTTGCTATCACTAATGTTGATGATAAAAACGGTGAAATAATGTTACAAAACTGCAAAGCAAAAAAACTTACTTATGCACTTAAAATGCCTGCCGATTTTAAAGTTAAAATTTTAGAAAACCATTTTAATGGTATGCTATTAAAAATTAATAACAACGAAGTTTGGACAAAATTTATTGGCAATTTCAACGCATACAATTTAACAGCTGTATATGCAGTAGCAACCAAGTTAGGTAAAAATACTTTTGATGTACTTGTTAGCTTAAGCTCTTTATCTGCTGTTAACGGTAGATTTGAATATTTCAACTCAAAAGAGGAAATTACAGCTATAGTTGATTATGCACATACTCCCGATGCACTAAAAAATGTACTTGATACAATTAACGAAATACGCAAAGGTCACTCAAAAGTAATAACTGTAGTTGGTGCAGGAGGCGACCGTGACAAAACTAAACGACCTGAAATGGCACAAATTTCGGCAGAAAAAAGCGATAGAGTTATCCTAACTTCCGATAATCCGCGAAGCGAGGACCCTATCGAAATTATTAAAGATATGGAATCCGGTATTGATGTACAACTACGAAGTAAAGTAATATCAATTACCGACCGTAGGGAAGCAATACGTGCAGCCTGCATGTTTGCACAACAAGGTGATATTGTATTAGTTGCAGGCAAAGGACACGAAACATATCAAGAAATAAAAGGAGTAAAATATCATTTTGATGATAAAGAAATAATAAGAGAAACACTAACAATTTTAGAATAAAAAAAGAATGTTATACTATTTATTTGATTGGCTAAACGAACTTGGAATACCTGGAGCAGGTGTATTTCAATACATTACATTTAGAGCCGCTTTGGTTTTAATTAGCTCGCTATTAATTTCAACTGTTTTTGGTAAAAAAATGATTTACTTTTTACAGAAACAGCAAATTGGCGAAACAATTCGTGACTTAGGTTTAGAAGGACAGATGCAGAAAAAAGGCACCCCAACAATGGGTGGTATAATAATTATTGCATCAATATTAATTCCAATACTCCTTTTTGGCGATTTAAAAAACGTGTATGTTCAGCTAATGATTATTACAACAGTTTGGCTTGGTTTAATAGGCTTCATAGATGATTACATTAAGGTTTTCAAAAAAGATAAAGAAGGATTAAAAGGAAAATTCAAGGTTATCGGTCAAGTTGGGTTAGGCATAATTATAGGTGCAACTTTTTATGTAAATCAAGATGTTGTAATTCGCGAAAAAGTGTTAGATGAAAACGGTGCAGTAAAACAAGAATGGGTTAAAACTCACAACAATTGCGATGTTTTAGTTAATGTAACTCAAGATGTTAAATCTACAAAAACTACAATTCCTTTTGTTAAAAATAATGAGTTTGATTACAAATCGCTTATTTCGTGGACAGGCAGTTTAGCTGATACATTAATGTGGCCATTATTTATACTGATAGTCATTTTTATTGTTATTGCAGTTTCAAACGGTGCAAATATGACAGATGGGCTTGATGGACTAGCCACAGGAACTTCGGCAATAATTGGTGTAACTCTTGCTGTTTTTGCATACGTTTCGGGTAACGTTATTTTGGCCGAATACCTTAATATAATGTATATTCCAAACTCGGGTGAGCTTGTGGTATTTATTTCTGCATTTATTGGTGCTACGGTTGGTTTCTTGTGGTACAACTCTTTTCCTGCTCAAGTATTTATGGGCGACACAGGCAGTTTAACCATTGGCGGAATTATCGCCGTTTTTGCAATAGCCGTACGCAAAGAACTATTAATACCCGTACTTGCAGGTGTTTTCTTAATGGAGAATTTATCGGTAATAATGCAAGTAACTTGGTTTAAATACACTAAGAAAAAATATGGCGAGGGTCGCCGAATATTTAAAATGGCACCTCTTCATCATCACTACCAAAAGAAAGGATATGTAGAACCTAAAATTGTTATACGATTCTGGATTATAGGTATTTTCTTGGCAGTAATATCAATAATAACATTAAAACTACGATAAACATTTTAATGAAAAAAGAAAACTACATAGTAATTCTTGGAGCAGGCGAAAGTGGAGTCGGTTCAGCTGTTTTGGCTAAAGCCAAAGGCTTTGATGTATTTGTTTCCGATTTTGGAAAAATTACAGATAAATACAAAGGCTTACTTAACGACCACAATATTAATTGGGAAGAAAATAAACATACCGAAGAAAAAATACTTTCAGCTTCTGAGGTTATAAAAAGCCCTGGTATTCCCGATACTGCACCAATTGTAAAAAAATTAGCAGAGCAAAACACTCCAATAATTTCTGAAATAGAATTTGCAGGAAGATACACAAATGCAAAAACAATTTGCATAACAGGAAGTAACGGTAAAACTACTACAACCCTACTAATTTATCATATGCTTAAAAAAGCAGGATTAAACATTGGTTTAGCGGGCAATGTTGGTAAAAGTTTTGCACTGCAAGTTGCTAAAGAAAATTTCGATTACTATGTAATTGAGCTTAGTAGTTTTCAGCTTGATGGAATGTTTAATTTTAGGGCCGATATTGCAATAATTTTAAACATTACTCCTGACCATTTAGATAGATACGATTATAAATTCCAGAATTATATCGATTCAAAATTTAGGATTTTACAAAATCAAACAAAAAACGATGTATTTATTTATTGTGCTGATGATAAAGTAATTCGCGAAAACATTCCACATCACGAAATTAAAGCACAACTAATGCCCTTTTCGGCAAAATATGTAATACAAAATGGTGCTTATGCACTAAACAACGAAATAAAAATAATTATTAATTCAAATAACTATATAACAATGTCAATTTTTGATTTATCACTAGAAGGTACTCACAACACCTACAACTCGATGGCTGCCGCAATAACAGGTAGCGTACTTGATTTAAGGAAAGACACTATCCGCGAAAGCTTAAAAGACTTTAAAGGTGTTGAACACCGCTTAGAGCCGGTGTTAAAAATCCACGGAATGCAATTTATTAACGATAGCAAAGCTACCAATGTAAATTCTACTTGGTTTGCTTTAGAAACAATTCAGAAAGATATTATCTGGATTGTTGGCGGAGTTGATAAAGGAAACGACTATTCAGAATTAGTCGAACTTGCAAGAAACAAGGTTAAAGCAATAGTGTGTCTTGGCGAAGATGTAAAAAAAATTCATGAAGCTTTCGAAGGTATTGTGAACGATATTATTGACACAAAAACGATGAAAGAAGCCGTAAAAACAGCTTATTACCTTGGTAGCAAAGATGACAACATTCTACTTTCTCCTGCTTGTGCAAGTTTCGATTTATTCGACAACTACGAACAACGCGGTCGCCAATTTAAATTAGCTGTTAGGAGTCTATAAATAAATGGATAAAATGATAAATAGTTATAGTATAAACACTATGATAATTAACATTAATACCATAAATTGAAAAAGTGAATTATATTACAAAATACATAAAAGGTGATGTTTGGATATGGATGATAATAATTGCATTATCATTAATATCGATATTAGCAGTGTATAGTTCAACCGGTACTCTGGCGTACAAATACCAGGGTGGCGATACTACACACTATCTAATTCGTCATTTTGTATTACTTGCAATAGGTTTCGGAATTATTTATATAACACATCGTATTCCTTACACTTTTTACTCACGTATTTCGGTTTACTTGTTATATTTATCTGTCCCATTATTATTTTACACATTAGTTTCAGGTATTAATTTAAACTCTGCTTCTCGCTGGATAATGTTACCCGGTGGGGTTTCATTTCAAACATCAGATTTGGCAAAATTTGCATTGATAATGTATATATCAAGATTTTTGGCATTAAATCAGGATAATATTAAAGATTTTAAAACAGGTTTTAGACCTGTTATTATTTGGATTATAGTTATTTGTGTTTTAATATTTCCTGCCAATTTCTCAACAGCTGCAATGCTTTTTGTTATATCGTACGTGTTATTATTTATAGGTAGAGTTAGTTCAAAATATTTAGGGCTGTTAATGGGTGGTATTATTGTAACATTAGGTCTAGCAGTACTATTAATACTTGCATTTCCTCAAATGAAAGAGTATGGTCGAATTGGAACTTGGTTTGCCAGAGTAGAACGCTTTACGGGAATAAGTGATGAAGTTGATACTGATGGAAATTTTCAAGCAGACCAAGCAAAAATTGCGATAGCAACCGGAGGCTTTACAGGTAAAGGTCCCGGAAAAAGTACACAACGTAATTTTTTACCACATCCATATTCCGATTTTATCTATGCAATAATAATTGAAGAATACGGATTTTTTGGAGGTATTGTTGTGCTAAGTTTATACTTGCTACTCCTATACCGAGCAACAAAAATAGTAAAAAGTGCCCGTCATAGATTTGCTGCATTTGTAGCAATGGCTTTAGCTTTTTGGCTAGTTTTTCAGGCATTAATAAATATGGCTGTAGCAGTAAATTTATTTCCTGTAACAGGGCAAACATTACCATTTTTAAGTATGGGAGGTTCATCAATATTTTTTACAGCAGCAGCCTACGGAATAATAATAAGTGTGAGTAGAGATAGTAATTTAGAGGAAGTAGCAACCTAATTTAAGTGCTAAATGACTAAAGTGTTAAATGATTAAAGTGTTGAATGGTTTAAAACAAATAAAATGAACGAAAAATATATTGATTTTACAGAATTAAGCTCGTACAAGTTAAGTTATGATTTATCAAACTTTGTTTGGGATATTGTTCTGTCTTGGGACTATTTTACAAGAGATACTATAGGTAAACAACTTGTACGTTCTTGCGATTCAATTTCTGCAAATATCGCAGAAGGTTACGGTAGATACACAAAAAAAGATAAAATTCATTTTTACAGATATAGCTTTGCATCTTTAAACGAAACAAAAAGCTGGTTAAAAAAATCAAACCATAGAAAATTAATATCAAGTAACACTTATAATAACTTATTAGATATTGTAAGTAAACTACCAAAAGAAATAAATACATTAATTAAATACACTGAAAACAAATTAAAATATTAACAACTGTTTTATAAAAAGTGATGCATAACAATAGTACACTTTAACAATAGAGCAATAGTACACTTTAACAATAGAGCAATAGAACACTTTAACAATAGAACACTTTAACAATAGAACACTTTAACAATAGAACACTTTAACAAT
>CAMZKE010000013.1 GCA_947311115.1 uncultured Bacteroidales bacterium
GTATATGAATACTGCAAATGGTTTGCAACGAAGTATCAGGAAAAGAAAAATGTATATTGAAAAATATAACCACCCAAATTTGGGTGATTTGGGTTTTGTGATAACAAATTGTTTATAAACAGATTATACGTAACATTATTGAATTCTATGAATAATGCGTGTTAACATAAAATATTGTTAATTATTAATTAATAATTGCTAATTGGACAAACTGTTTTTTAACATACAAAAAAAAATATATCTTTGTAACAATAATTAAATATCTAAATACATTTATAAGTATGAAAATAATCAAGTTCATTGCCGCATTTCTATTAGTTAGCGTAGTTGCTTACGGTTTTATTAATTATAACAATTCTACGGTTCAGCAAAGTGTAGGCGTGTTAAAAGTAGGAGATAAAGCTCCCGAAATAGTTTTAAAAGATAGAAAAATACAAGACCTAAAACTATCATCGTTAAAAGGAAAAATGGTTTTGATAGACTTTTGGGCATCGTGGTGTCGTCCTTGTAGAGCAGAAAACAAACACGTTGTTGAAATATATAAAGAGTTTAAAGATAAAAATTTTAAAAATGGAAAAGGTTTTACTGTTTTTAGTGTTTCTTTAGACCGTGGAAATATTGCCGCTTGGGAAAAAGCTATAGAGCATGATGGTTTAGTATGGGATACTCATGTTATGGGAGACGATAAAAATGTTGTCGCAACGGCATATAATGTAAAATACATACCAATGAGTTATTTAATTGATGGCGAAGGAACTATTTTAGCAATAAATTTACGTGGAGAAGAGTTGAAAAATAAAATTAAATCATATTTAAAATAATTATGAAAAAATTATTATTACTACCTGTATTGGCAATATTATCATTTTTTCTAATATCAGCTACTCCGGAAGGAGAACCTGTAATAGGAATAAACATAGGGAATAAAGCACCTGAATTAAAATTTATGACTCCTGAAGGAAAAGAAGTAGCTTTATCATCATTAAAAGGGAAAATGGTTTTAATTGATTTTTGGGCATCGTGGTGTAGCCCTTGTAGAAGAGAGAATCCTAATGTAGTAAAGGCTTATGCAAAGTATAAAGATTTATCTTACAAAAATGGAAAAGGCTTTACTGTTTACGGTGTTTCGCTTGATAGAAGTAAGGATAATTGGGTTAAAGCAATTAAGGCAGATGGTTTAGAATGGACAAATGTAAGTGATTTGAAATATTGGAGTAGTGCCGGTGCAAAACTTTATGGAGTTCGTGGTATTCCAAGCAATTTTTTAATTGATGGCGATGGTATAATAGTTGGCAAAAATTTAAGAGGTGCAAGGTTAGACCAAATGTTAGAGAGTTTGGTAGTAAAAGAAAAAACTTTAGAGGATTTAGATAAAGAAATTGTTGTATTAATAAATGAATATACTAAACAATTAGAAAAATTCGATTCTAAATCGAAAGACTATAAATCTATTAAAAATAAAATTAAAGCTTTAAAAAAGCTCACAAAATAAAAATACATATACTTATTATATGCACAATTGGCGGTTTTACCGCCTTTTGTCATTATATATAGTTAAATTATGACAGTTTGACTATTGTTAATATATGGCAAAAAACTTGTAAAGCAAAACTGTAAAAAAATTGAATAAAGATGAAAGAAAAAGATATAAAAGAAAAAGAAATAAAAAATAAAGACAAGAAGTCTACAAAAAAGAAAACTTCAAAATCTTCAAAATCTAAAAAGAAGACTATAGAGCTTGAAAAATTTGAAGAAATTGCTGAAAAATTAGAAGAAATAAACGATAAATATTTAAGATTAAGTGCTGAGTTCGATAATTATAGAAAAAGAACTCTAAAAGAAAAAATGGACTTAATTAAAAATGCAGGAGAAGAGACTATTGTTGGTATTTTACCAATTATAGATAATTTTGAACGTGCAATAAAAGCTAACGAAAAAACAGAAGATATAAAAGCTGTTAACGAAGGTGTGAATTTAATTTATAATAATTTAAAAGGCTTTTTAAATCAACAAGGAGTTAAGGAAATTGATGCAGAGGGTAAAGAGCTTAATGTTGATGAGCATGAGGCTATTACAAAAATACCTGCTCCATCGGAAGACTTAAAAGGTAAAGTTGTTGAAGTTGTTGAAAAAGGTTATAAATTAAATGATAAAATAATTCGATTTTCTAAAGTAGTTGTTGGAGAATAGTATTAAATAATAAAATATGTCAAAAAGAGATTATTACGAAATATTAGGTGTTTCAAAATCGGCAAGTGCTTCAGAGATAAAGAAAGCATATAGAAAAATGGCAATAAAATATCATCCGGATAAAAATCCTGATGATAAAGTCGCCGAAGAAAAATTTAAAGAAGCTGCCGAAGCATATGAAGTTTTGAGTAACCAAGAAAAACGCCAACGATACGACCAGTTTGGACATGCAGGTATGGGCGGTGCTGCCGGTGGTGGCTTTGGAGGAGGAGGCTTCTCTAATATGGAAGATATATTCTCTAGTTTTGGCGACATTTTTGGAGGTCACTTCGGTGGTGGTTTTGGCGGTGGTGGTTCACGTCGTGGAGGACGTAGAGTAAATCGTGGTTCTGATTTAAGGGTTAGAGTTAAGCTAACATTAGAAGAAATAGCCAATGGCGTAACAAAAAAAATAAAACTTAACAAATACGTAGCTTGCGATACCTGTGATGGTAGTGGTGCAAAAGGTGGTAGCTCGGGTAAAACAACATGTACAACATGTAATGGTGCAGGACAAGTAACAAGAGTGCAACGTACAATTTTAGGACAAATGCAAACAAGTTCAGTTTGTCCTACATGTGGAGGTGAAGGTTCTATTGTTACTGATAAATGCCCATCATGTTATGGCGAAGGTATTGTTAAAAAAGATGATGTAATAAGTATTGATATACCCGCCGGGGTAGGAGAAGGCATGCAGCTTTCTGTTTCAGGTAAAGGAAATGCCGCACGTAGGGGTGGTGTTAATGGCGATTTGTTAATTGTTATTCAAGAAATAGAGCATCCTGAATTGGTTCGTGATGATTCTAATTTGTTATATAATTTATTTATTACAGTACCAGATGCTATTTTAGGAACAACAGCAGAAATTCCTACATTAACAGGTAAAGTTAAGGTGAAAATTGAAAGTGGAACACAATCTGGCAAAATATTACGATTAAGAGGTAAAGGTTTACCTGATGTTAATGGTTACGGAAAAGGTGATTTGCTTGTAAAAGTGAATGTTTGGATTCCATCTAATTTAAAAAAGGAAGATAAAAAAATAATTGAAGGGTTAAAAAACTCCGATGGGTTTAAACCTACTCCTACAAAACAAGAAAAAAGTTTTTTCGAAAGAATGAGGTCTAGTATTTTTGATTAAAAAAAAGAATTGAATTCATTGTTTAAAAGTCATTTAAGTAACATGTTGTTATTAAATGACTTTTTTTTGTTATTTAAGGCAACCAGAAAATATTATTTTCGTCTTGAGTATAACTAACTCATGAGGGAAAATTTGCATTTAACTAACCATGAGAAAAATTTGCAGAAACTGCCTATTAAGGCAGTTTTTTTTATACCTTAAATTTAATTGAGTAATTAATTGCATAGATAAGTTTCATTTTGTATTTTGTATCAGAAAATAATTACAACGTTTATATACATTAATTAAATGAAAATAATTACTGACAAGCTAAAGGTTTTAACAAAAAGAGATTATGTTATAATATCATTAACGGGCGTTTTTTTGGTATTTATTTCGTCTGATTTTATATTAAATATTTTTCTTCAAGAAATAACTTCAAGCATACTATTTGTAATAATAAAAGCTATTTTAATTGCAATACTTCTTATTGCAATAGCTTTTTCCGTTAATGTTAGAAATATATTTATAATAAAAGAAACAAAGCGTAAGCATTCTAGTGTAGAGAATAAATATAAAAAAATATTACAAAAAATTAAATATGATTATTTCTTTTATAAACATACAAAAGAAGAAATGTTTGCCGAAATAAGTGATTCTATTCAAACCATACTAGGCTATACTAAAGAAGAATTTATTTTAAGTTTAAAACATCATAGAATTAATGATTTAACAGAAGGCGTTTTTGAAAAAGTTGAACCATTTGTGAAAGAGAATATAATTGTACCTCCTTACGAAATAGAATTGTTTGCGAAAAACGGAGATAAACACAGGTTTGAAATATATGAAACACCTGTATTAAACGAAAAAGGAGAGGTTGAAGCTATTGATGTTGTTGCTCATAATTTGCATTTTGATAATACCTCGTTTTTATCGGAAGAGGAGAGTACATATAAAAAAATATTTGAGGCTTCTAATTCTGCAATATTGATTATTAAAGATAATAAGTTTATTGACTCAAATTCAAAAGCTCTTGACGTTTTCGATTGCACTATAGAAGAAATAACAATGGCATCACCTTTTTCCGATAGATTTTCGCCTCAATTTCAGCCTGATGGAGAAAGTTCAGAGGAGAAGGCTAAAAAATATATTTCAACAGCATTAGAAAAAGGTTCAACCGAATTTGAGTGGGTGCATTTGAAAAAAAATGAAAAAGAATTTTTGGCTGAAGTAAATTTAACAAGTTTTGAATATAAATTTGAAAAATATTTGCTCGTATCTGTTAAGGAAAAAAATATATCAGAATCAATTAATACTTCATTAAAAAATAAATCTGATAAATTGATTAGCTTATTTGAAAATATTGATGACGCATTTATTATTATAAATAAAGATAAAGAGATAATATTTTACAATAACAAATTACATTATAATCCAAAATTTGATAAAAATATTAAGTATTTAAGTCAGCTTATTGAAGACCCTGAGTTTCTTGATTTATTAGAATTGTATATTAGTAATAACGAGAATAATAGTGTTGAAAGTGTTAAAATTAAAGGCGTTTTGCATAATGTAAAGTTTGTAAATATTAACGAAAATGAAATATCTATATTATTAAAAGCTAAAACAGACACTAATGAAATTAAAAATACTGAAGTAAGCGAAATAATTGATAATTCAAGGGTGCTTTTATATAAATTAAATATTGATACCGGTGCATACATATATATAAGCCCATCTGCCGAACAAATAACAGGATATACAGCAAAAGAATTTTTAGATTTTAACAGCGAACAATTAAAAAAACTACTACATCCAAACGATTATGATAATGCCGAAAATATTATTGCCAGATTAATTAAAAACGTTTCAGATGTTGAAAAAAATGCAACAATAATATATAGATTTTTACACAAATCAGGGGAATACAGATGGTTTAGCGATAATTATAAAATTGTTGAAAATAGAGAGTCTGGTTTAAATTATATTGTTGGTAATGTGCATGATATTACCGAATTAGTAGAAAGTAGGAATGCTCTTCAACAAAGTGAAATCAGATTTAGAAAAACTGTTGAAAATATTCAAAATGGTATAAGTATTTTTGAAAATGATAAAATTATTTATGTTAATGATGAACTTTGTGAAATTACGGGATACTCTAAAGAAGAATTATTGAAACTAAATTCAATAACCGAGCTTGCTATAGAGCAAGAAAAAGATAAACTAAATAAACTTTTACAAAACTTAGATACTGACAAAATAGAATTTTGGATTAAAACAAAAAAAGGCAATAATATATGTATTCAAAATAGGTATTCAAAATCGAATATTACAGACTCGTTAACTGCAAAATATGTAATAACAACTGATGTTACTGATAAAAAAAGATTAGAAATTGCTTTAACAGAAAAAGATGAAATTTTTTGGTCGATGACTAATAAAATGAATGAAATAGTTGTTGAATGTAATAATGAATTGGAACTTATATTTGCAAATAAAAGTGGGTTAGATAAACTGGGTATTATAAATATTAATAAAGAAAAAACATTTATTTACGATTTTGCCCTTTTAAAAGAAAAGGAAAGAATTGAAAAATTATTAAAAGGATTTATTAAAGGTGAAAAGCTAAATTATATTGATTTTATATATAAAAACAATATGCCGGCCAGATTATTTCCAAGTATTGTAACAAATCAAGAAAATCAAACTAAAAGTTTAAGAATAATAATTGTAAATAATACAAACGAATTTGAAATAGCAAATGAGCTACTGCTTACAAAAAACTCTGTTGATTCGGTTAATAATTATAATAAGGTCGTTATAACCGAAATAGCAAAAGGTTTAAGTAAACCAATAAAATCGATTAAAAGCATTTTAAAATTAATAGAAAAAACAAATCTTAATCAGGAACAATATAATTTTTTAAATTCAATATCATTATCATCAGATACCCTTACTGAATTAATAGGTGATATTAATAGTTTGAAATTAGATGCAGATAAAGAAAAACTAAAAACAAATTTTTATTTAACCGAGTTTTTAGATGCAACAGAAAGAGATTTTAAACAAGAAATTAAAGATAAACCTATTGAGCTTGTTGTAACAAAAAATTTCAGTAAAGATTTTTTACTTAAAGCAGATTTAACAGAGATAAAAAAAATATTATTAAACATTCTTGAGGTGTCGCTTTCGCAAGTCGAGCATGGTAAAATAGAATTAGAATTTTTAATCACAAAACGTGATGCATCGTATATAAATGTAAATTTTATAATAAAAAATAATGGCAATATATTAAGTGATTTTGAGGTTGATAAATTAAATAATTCAATAAAAAATTCAGAAGATTTATTAAACAAATCAGGTGAAAACTATAAACTTTGTAATACTATTCGTTTAATAAAAAATAATTATGGTGATATTGAGTTTTACAAAGGTAATAAAGGAAAAAATATTTTTAACTTTAACTTAATAATGGAAACATCTGACGAAATTATAGATGTTGAAGAGTCTGAGGCTGAAGAGTTAAAAGATATAAATATTTTATTAGTAGAAGACCAGCCATTCAATCAGATGCTTATTAAAACTATGGTTAGTAACTGGGATTGTAGCGTTGATATTGCAAACAATGGAATGCATGCAATAAAAAAATTAAAACAAAATAAATATGATATTGTTTTGATGGATATATTAATGCCAGAAATGGACGGTTTAGAAACAACAAAATACGTTAGAAATGAGTTGAATAATATAAATTCTTCAGTGCCAATTATAGCTATTACCGGACATGTTTACGAAGATATTAAAACATACTTAAAAAATGGATTTAATGGTTATATTAATAAACCAATTACTTCTAAAGATTTATTTAATGAAATAGTTAGTTCGTTGAGTAAAAGTAAGTTAAATTTTAAAATATCAACTGAAAAGCCAAAGAAAACAAATAAATTTAGTTTAAAAGTTGTAGAGCAGCTTACAAAGGGAAATAAAGAATTAAAAAATAAAATGATTAATATTTTTATTAGTAAATATAATGAAGATATAGCAGAGCTTAAAAAACAGATTAAAAAAGCAAATTGGGAACGAGTATATATTATTTCTCATGGTTTGAAACCTTCATTTAATTACATGAAAGTGGGAAAAGCTGAAGATTATTTATTAGATATTTTAGACTCCTCGAAAAACAGGAAAAATACTAGCGAAATAGAGGGTAAATTAAATTTATTAGAGGAAGAGTTGACTCCAATAATAAATACATTAACTCAAGAAATTAATAACAATTAAATGGCTTAAATATGAAAAATATTGAAAGTAATAAAGAATGGATGGTTTCACTTTTTAATAATGGCATTGTTGCAATTTGTAAAACTAGAATTACTGATGGTATTATTATTGATGGAAATGATTTTTTTGCTCAAACTCTTGGTTATGACAGTATTAATGAGATAGTAGCCGCTAAAGTACCTATTACAAGCTTTTATTCTAATGTAGAACAACGAAATGCATTAATGCAGTTATTACAAAAAGATAAACAAGTAAACGATTTTAGACTTGATGTTGAATCAGGTAACAGAAAGGGCGTAATATCTATTTATGCTATATTAGATGAGCTTGAAGGTGTTATAAATACAATTATTTTAGATATTACAGAAAAAGAAAAATCGATAAAACAATTAAAGGAAAACGAAGAAAGTCTAATAAAATTAAATAAAATTGCAGAAAAATCTAATCAGGCAAAATCTATATTTTTAGCTAATATGAGTCATGAGTTTCGTACTCCAATGAACTCTATTTTAGGAATGACAGAACTTTTGCTTAAAACAGATTTAACAAAAAAACAATTTAATTTTATAAATGTAATAACCAAATCTGCCGAAAATTTACTTGTTGTAATTAATGATATTTTAGATTTCTCAAAAATTGAAAGTGGTGAACTTGTTTTTGAGAATATTAGTTTTAGAATTAAAGATACTATAGCCGATGTTGTAAACTCAACATTTTATAGAGCAAAACAAAAAAATATTGAATTAGTATGTAACTATCTTTCATATGGTGGCGATGGTTATATATTAAAAGGTGATTCTGTAAGGTTAAATCAAATTTTACTTAATTTGGTTGATAATGCTGTGAAATTTACCGAAAAAGGAAAGGTCGAAATTGAAGTTGAAAAAACTGAGCAAACCGAAAAAACAATAACATTAAGAATAAGTGTTTCCGATACAGGTATAGGTATAAAACAAAATAAAATTAATGATATACTTAATAGTTTTACCCAAGGCGATATTTCAACAAACAGAAAGTATGGAGGTACTGGTTTAGGCTTAACAATATCGAAATATTTAATTGAAATGTTTGGCGGAAAATTATTAATATCATCAGAAGTAGGAGTGGGGTCTGTATTTAGTTTTGAAATAGAATTTGAAATAGGTAACCAGACTGAACTTGTTGCTTTAAAAGAAAATGAGAAAGAGTATAATAATAAATTAGACCAAAATATAAAAATACTTTTGGCTGAAGATGAGCCATTTAATCAGTTGGTAGTTCAGTCTATGGTAGAAGAATGGGGGTTTGATATTGAAATTGCAAAAAATGGGAACGAAGCACTTGAGCTACTTTCTCAAAAACAATTTGATATTATTTTAATGGATATTCAAATGCCCGAACTTGATGGCTTAGAATGTACAAGAATTATTAGAAACGAATTTAAATCACCTATTAATTTAATACCTATAATTGCAGTTACAGCAAATGCTTATACCGAAGATCATAAAATATTTTATGAAACCGGTATAAACGAAATAATATCAAAACCTTTTAAATCGCAAGTTCTTTTTGAAAAAATTGTTGAAATGCTTCAAATAAAGGTGGAGCATAATCAATCAGTAAATATAGCAGAGAATGAGTTTGATAAAGTTTATAATTTAAATGTAGTGAAAAAAATTACAAAAGGAGATAATGATTTGTTAGTTAAAATGTTAACTGTGTTTAAAGATAAGTCAAATATAGAAATGAAAGAAGCTTTAACGGCTGTTTATGACCAAGATTGGGAGCAAGTAGGGATTGTTATTCATAAACTTAAACCTTCAATAGCTTATCTTGGAATGATTGATATTGAGAAAAAAATGAATAATATTATTAAATGGAGCAGAGAAAAAACTAACTACAATAAAATAAAAATGTATGTTGAGTTTATTAATGAGGTTTTAAAAAAGGTTTATATACAAATTGACAAGGATATAAAAGAGTTGTAATAGTTTTAATCTGTTTGGTTTTAATTCCCTGTCCATTGGGACGTATAAAAGAATAGTATTCCAAAACGATACCTCGTCCGCTTGCGGCGAGGAGATTCATTGTTTAGTTCATGAGTTAAAATACCCATGTAAGCACCATTCTTCCATAGCCAAAAACATCAGATATTTTATATACGTCATTCTCTAAATATCTCATGTACTCTAAATAAAAATGGCTGTATTGGAAAACAAAACCATATCTGCCTATAAAATTTGTATGTTGATAATCAGGTATAATAGACAAAATGGTTGCACTTTTTTAGCAATTTTTTCCATGTGGACAAAATGGTTGCACTTTTTTAGCATAATAATTCTAAAACTGAAAATATAGATATAGCTTTGTTCTGTCAAGTAAAACGA
>CAMZKE010000014.1 GCA_947311115.1 uncultured Bacteroidales bacterium
ATTTGTCATCAGAGAGTTTGTTTTTTGTTCACCTCAAAGATAATTTGAGTTTAAAACTTCTCTCTGTTTTTTTTAATTTATTTTTTTATTTAGGACGCTATTGATGTTATAATTAAACGTATTAAAGATAAAAACAATGAAACTTTTGAAAAACGTGATAATTAATGTATAATTACGAATACCCAAGAGCAGCAATTACAGCCGACATAATTGTATTTTTAAAAGAAAAAGAATCTTATAAAATACTTTTAATAAAACGAGCTAGAGAACCATTTAAAAATACATGGGCTTTACCGGGAGGTTTTATGGATATAGATGAAACAATTGAAACTACTGCCACAAGGGAACTTGAAGAAGAAACCACGCTGAAAAATATTGAATTAAAACAACTTTATACATTCTCAAAAGTAAATAGAGACCCTAGACACAGAACTGTTTCCGTTGTTTTTTATGGTTTTACTGATAAAAATAATTGTAATATTATTGGTAGCGATGATGCTTCTGATGCTAAATGGTATAATATTTCTAATTTACCAAAACTTGCTTTCGACCACAAAAATATTATTAATTTTGCTATAGAAAAACTTATAACAAAAAAGCTCGACTAAGGTCGAGCTTTTCATATTATCAATAATATGAATCTCCTCCGCAAGCGGAGGAGGTATCATTTTGGAATACTATTCTTTTAATGTACCAGGGGACGGAGAATTAAACCCAAACAGATTAAAATTTATTTAGCAGGAACATTTTTAAGTGTCTCAACTAAGAAATCCCAAAATTTTTGCACAGTATCAATTTTCACCTTTTCATCAGGAGAGTGAGGGAAACGAATAGTTGGTCCAAATGAAATCATATCCCAGTTAGGATAAACACCACCTAATAAACCACATTCTAAACCAGCATGAATAGCTTTTATTTCAGGAATTTTACCAAACTGAGTTTCGTAACCTTTTAGCATAGTTGCTAAAATAGGTGAATCTGGATTTGGTTTCCATCCGGGGTAAGCTCCCTCAAATTTAGCTGTAGCACCTGCAAGCGAGCATACACTATCAAAAGTTTCTGCAAGTTGATCTTTTGCAGAGTCAACAGAGCTACGCAGCAAACATGCTATTTTTACAACATCATCTTTAGAAACAACTATAGCAAGATTTGTTGATGTTTCTGTTAAACCTTCCATTTCGTTACTCATTCTAATTACGCCATTTGGTAGGGCAAGCACAAGATTTGTTACCGTATTTTGAGAATCCATTGTAAATACCTCTGCAGGAGCATTAGTCGCTTCTAACGAAATTTCTAACTCTGGGTCAACAACTTTAATTTCGTTACCAATAATTGTATTTTGCTCTTTTAAATATGCCTCAAATTCTGAAATATTTTTTTCGGGTACTGTAATTACAGCAAACGATTCACGAGGAATTGCATTACGCAAACTGCCACCAACTATCGAGGCTAATCTTACATCAAACTTTTTAGCTAATTTAAGTACACGAAATAATATTATATTAGAATTTCCACGACCTAAAATAATATCCATTCCGGAGTGTCCACCTTTTAATCCTTTTACCCAAAGTTTAAAAGCTTTTGTGCCGGCAGGAGTAGATTCTTTATTATATTTAAGCTCAATATTTCCATCAATTCCACCTGCACAACCAATATATAATTCGCCTTCATCTTCTGAATCCAAGTTCATAAGAATATCAGCATTTAACATGTTAGGTTTTAAACCAAAAGCACCTGTCATTCCTGTTTCTTCATCAATAGTAAATAGTGCCTCAATTGGTCCATGAACTAAATCTTTTGATTGTAAAACAGCCATAGTAGCCGCAACACCCATGCCATTATCAGCACCTAATGTTGTACCACGAGCTGTAACCCAATCACCATCAATATATGCATCAATAGGGTCTGTTTCAAAATTATGATTTGCATCACTATTTGCTTGCGGAACCATATCAATATGACCTTGTAAAACAACAGTTTTTTTATTTTCCATTCCCGGAGTAGCAGGTTTCTTAATTATTACGTTTCCTACTTCGTCAACAATAGTTTCAAGACCTAAATCTTCGCCAAATTTTTTCATATAGGCTATTATTTTTTCTTCTTTTTTTGATGGACGAGGGATTTGTGTTAATTGATAAAAATTTTCCCAAACTACTTTTGGCTCAATATTCCTTATTTCTTCACTCATTTTTATAAAATTTTATTACGATTATTTTTTCTATGCTATAAAATTAGCATTTTGTATTTAAAAAACAGATTGTTTTAACTAAATTTATATTTATTGTTGGTTTTTTTCATCAAAAACCTTTTTCAAAATATCGGTTACTCTAGAAGTTGCATTATTTCGTATATCTTTTTCTTTTTCTGCCACTTTTATATATAATCCATTTATTGATTTTTTTAATGTGTAATCAGTTAAATTTGCATTTACAGGTTTTAGCGAACTTGAATATTTTGCAACATTATTATATGCTTTTGCTAATTTATTCCATGCCTGATTAGTTGATACTCCTCCAACAATTTTTTTATCTAGCGATTCTTTTATTATTGGTTTAAAACTATTTTCTAATTTAGTTGATGTTGTTTTTTTGAAATACTCTGTTGCTGCATTATCAGCACCTTTTAATATACCCCATGCGTCAGAAATACTCATACTAGTTATTGCATTTTTAAATATTGGAGTTGCTTTTTTTGCTGCATCTTCTGCCGACCTATTCATTCTAAGAATAACATCATCAATCATTTTTGTAATTCCAATAGCTTTTAATGCTGCATTGTCTTTGTTATCCATAATTATTTTAGCTTCGGGCGGAAGATTAATTTTTAAAAACTTGTTTTTAAAATACCCGTCTTTTGCCGATAATATGTTTACGGCACTATTTGTTCCTGTAGTTAGTGCTTCTTTTAAACCCTTAACAACTTCCTCTGTAGTTAGCGAACCAGCTCCATCTTCAAGAATAGTATTAGCCTCATTTACTGCATTGTTTAACACCTCACACGATGTAATTAATAGTGTTGCAACTATTATTATTGATAATTTAATTTTCATAGTCATATTTTTTTAAAACCAATATCCTAAACTTACAAGAATATTTTTATTATAATTTGTAAATGAATAATCAGCCGAAATTTCCATCGGGCCAAACATACTATAAAAGCCATATTTAATACTTGCCCCCATATAAACTTGGTCTGTATTAATAAACAATGACTCTATATTATTATCCATTCCTGTTAGTGCAAAAGTTGCTGTAATAAAATTATTTTTATAAAACTCATAACGTGGTGAAAGTTTTAGTATCCAAATATTAGCTGCTCCGTGTTCTAAAAACTCCATTCCGGGAAATGAATTATACCATTTTATCCTATTATTAGCTAAACCTCCTGTTTGAAATTTGAAAAATGTTGTATCTAATCGTGCATCAGCAAATCCTAAAAAACCTTCTGTAATAATTTTTATTTTTTTTGATACTGAGCTAACAAAACTACCTTTTGCCCACGCCTTTGGCATATTATCATATTCTGAATCAATAACTAAATCGGCTCTTGTTTTAAACCTAAAACCATTATTTGGATAATATGCTCTATCCCATGTATCAATAATATAAGCCACATAAGGACTAAAATAATTATCTAATATATTATCAATATCGCTAATTGTTTGTTTTGCACTTAATGCAAAAACTGATGCTTCTGCACCAATAATTACTCTGTTATAGTTACCAATATATGAATGAACAAAAATATCCCATGAAGCTAAGTTGTAATTATAAGTAGCATAACGTGAACCATTTTCGTAAGAATATGCGTAAAAATTATTAAATTCAAATGAAGAACCAAAACCAATATTTGCCCCCCTGTCAGTTGTGTATCGCAATTTAAGCTGAGGACTTTGACCGGCTACAACACTAGCTTCAAGTAACGAACCATACATTAATAAATTTCTAAACTGAGCACCTAAAAGAATATTAACCCCATAAGTTTGGTCGTACCTTGCCCCAATATTAAAACCATTAATATGATCTTCTTTTGCATTAAGTTTTATTGTATAAGAACTATCATTAGGAATAAAACTCATTGAAATATCGGTAAAAAATTTAGAACCATACAATCTGTTAATTTTTTGACTTAACTCTTCAGTAGTAAGAGTAATAGGTAATTTAATATTGAGTTTGCCATCAATAAGTTTTTTTGCACCTTTTGTATGTTGATTATGTTTTAATTCAGTTATTACAATTATTGAATCAATTCTAATTTTATCGGTTTTATGAATACTTGTGTCATTTACTATAGGCGATAAATTATATTTTCCAAAAACAGAATCAATTTTATTTAATTGAGTTTTTGTTGCCGAAGCACCCTTATTTATTATATCACTTGTTTCGTTAAAAGCCATCGCACTAATGCCTTCAATATCAGGGCGAATATAAATGTCGCATAGTTTTTTATTTTCTTGAGCTACTCTATAATTATAAAAACTTGATGTTTGGTCTAGTATCTGTATTATTGATGTTATCTCATCTTTATTATACAAAACAGCTCCAACATCAACACCAATAATAATGTCGGCACCCATAGCTTTTACTATATCTGTAGGAAAATTATTAACTAATCCACCATCAACATATAAGTTACCATCAATATTGTAAGGCGAAAAAACCGAAGGTATAGACATACTTGCTCGTAAGGCATCGGCAATATGCCCTTTGTCAAATATTTTGGCTTCGCCTGTTTCAATATTAGTTGCAACACACCTAAAAGGAATAGGAAAATCGTCAAAACTCATATCCCTATTATAATCTCTTGTTTTTATTTCAAAAAACGTAAGAATATTTTGCCCCGAATACAACCCACTAGACATTGAAGGCACTAAACCGTTTAAAGGTAAGCGTATTAATGATTTTTTATTTTTATCACCCTGTCCTATCAATAAATTTTCTCGTTTTATTTTATCATTTATTAAATAATCCCAATCACTATTAGAAATTATTTTCTCCATCTCCTCCGGAGTATAACCTATTGCATAAAAAGCACCTACTAAAGCACCAAAACTTGTACCTACAATATAATCAGGTTTAATTCCTTTGCTTTCTAAAACTTTTAACACACCAATATGTGCTATTCCTTTTGCACCACCGCCACTAAGAACAAGCCCTATTTTTGGTCTTTTTTGTGAAAAAACGACATTAATAGAAATCAATAATAACAAAAATAACCGTGTCTTCATAAATAATAATTTTAGGGAATAAAGATAGTAAAAAAAATGTGTTTGTATTTGCACAAATAATATTTCGCATAAAAAAAAAGAACTTTATCAAAAAAAACGTCAATAAAATAATACTATATTTGAAAATTAAAATATAATTTGTATTTTCATATCCTTAAATGGCAAAACACACACAAAAATACAGGTTACTGTTGTTTCCTCTAACGTTGGTATATACTCCAATAATTTGGATAAGAAACAAAATGTTTGATTTTAAAATACTTAAATCTACATCATTTGATATTCCTGTTATTTCAATAGGAAATATATCGGTTGGTGGAACAGGTAAAACTCCTCATTCAGAGTATGTTATAAATTTACTTAAAGATGAATTTAATGTTGCTCTATTAAGCAGAGGCTATGGAAGAAAAACAAAAGGTTTTTTAATTGCAGATGAGAAATCAACAGCTTTTGATATTGGTGATGAACCCAGACAAATTAAACAAAAGTTTAAAAATATTACTGTTGCTGTTGACGGTAATAGAGTTAGAGGTATTAACAAATTAATGGAAAATGTAGATTTAAATGTAGCAATTCTTGATGATGCTTATCAACATAGATATGTTAATCCCGGTATGAATATTTTACTTATAGATTATAACAACCCTATTACAGACGATTATATTTTACCAATGGGTAATTTACGTGAACCTGCTTCTGAAAAAGATAGAGCACATATAATTTTCATTACAAAAACACCATCAGAAATTAAACCTATTAGACGAAGAATAATTGAAAAAGATTTAAATTTATACCCATATCAATCGCTTTATTTTACAAATTTTAATTACGGTAATCCGATAAATATTTTTAATAAAGAAGAAATAGAAATAAATAATAGTACCGATGTTTTAATAGTAACTGCTATTGCAAATTCAAAACCTTTAGTCAAATATTTATCAAAAAAAACAAATTCTGTAAATGAGCTTAAATTTAGAGACCATCATATATGGACAAAGCCTGATTTTGAGAAAATTAAAACTGAATTTGAAAAAATACAGAGCAATAATAAGGTAATAATAACAACAGAAAAAGATTCTGTAAGGTTTATTGATAACAATAATATCGACATTCTTCAAAATACACCAATTTACTATATACCAATAACTGTAAATTTCTTAGATTTGGAGCAAGAAAAACAATTTAAAAAACAAGTAGTAAACTATGTTAAAAAAAATAAAAGAAGCTACCGACTTTATCAAAAGTAAAGCTAGTAAAGATGTAGAAATTGGTGTGATATTAGGAACCGGTTTAGGTGGTTTGGCTGAAGATATTAATGTTGAAGCAGCTATTCCATACGAAGAAATTCCTCATTTTCCGGTATCAACAGTGCAAGGACACTCGGGTAAATTAATTATTGGAGAATTATCGGGTAAAAGAGTTGTTGCAATGCAAGGCCGTTTTCATTTTTATGAAGGTTACACTATGCAAGAATTAACTTTTCCGGTAAGAGTAATGAAATTTTTAGGTATAGAAAAACTCTTAGTGTCAAATGCTGCCGGCGGTATGCATCCCGATTTTGAAATTGGTGACATTATGATTATTGATGACCATATTAATTTATTTCCATCGAACCCGCTTATTGGCAAAAATTACGATGAATTGGGTCCTCGCTTTCCTGATATGAGTGTGCCTTACGATTTAGATATTATTAGTACAATTGAAAGTGTTGCTAAAAAGAATAATATAAAAGTGCAAAAAGGTACTTATGTTGGAGTTTCAGGGCCTACTTTTGAAACACCTGCCGAATATGGTTATATGAGCAGAATTGGTGGCGATGC
The DNA here is from genome assembly GCA_947311115.1 of uncultured Bacteroidales bacterium. Lineage (GTDB taxonomy): Bacteria > Bacteroidota > Bacteroidia > Bacteroidales > JAFGXI01 > DYMG01. The sequence continues at coordinate 7,048 of CAMZKE010000014.1, forward strand.
TGTTGGTATGTCAACCGTACCCGAGGTAATTGTTGCACGTCATATGAATATTCCTTGCTTTGCTTTTTCAATTATTACCGACCTTGGTGTTGATGGTAAAATTGTAGAAGTTAGCCACGAGGAAGTACAAAAAGTTGCTCAAAAATCGGAAAAAATACTTACTAAATTGGTTCAGGAAGTTTTTAAAGAACTTTAACCCGGATTACAAGACTTTAGACAAAGTAGCAAAAAATATCTAACTAAATTTTAACAAACACCATATAGGTGATATTCAGAATTTTACCAATTTAGTTAGATGGAATTATTCATGCTTTTTCTTTTTCTGAGACGAGGCAACGGACCATACTACTGTATATGAATACTACAAATGGTCTGCAACAAAGTATATTACAAAATTATATGATGGGCTATATAAACAACAAAAAGCCCAACTTTGTAAAAAGTTGGGCTTTTAAATATTTATGTTATAATAAATTAAGCTTTTTTAGCTATATCTTCTAACATTGCAGTAGTTAACGATTTTGGACGCTCAAGAGCATAACCCAAAGCTCTGTCCCAAGTAATGTTAGCTAATACACCAATTGCACGACCAACACCAAACATTACAGTATAGAAATCGTACTCAGTAATACCATAGAACCACTGGATAACTCCTGATTGAGCATCAACATTTGGCCATGGGTTTTTAGCTTTACCTTGCTCTCTTAAAATATCCGGTACAACTCTATAAAGCATATCAACATATTTAAAGATTTTATCGTTTGGTAAGTGCTTCTCACAGAATTCTCTTTGAGATGCGTAACGAGGATCTGTTTTACGTAAAACTGCGTGACCGAATCCAGGGATTACAGCACCACCGTTTAATGTTTCCCAAACAAATTTCTTCATTAACTCTTCTGTTGGCTCAACACCGTCAAGTTTAACCATTACGTCCTGTAACCAACGCAAAACTTCTTGATTAGCCAATCCGTGTAATGGTCCAGCTAATGCATCCATACCAGCAGATAACGAATAATAAGCGTCAGACAAAGTAGAAGCTACTAAGTGAGTTGTGTGAGCAGATGCATTTCCTGACTCATGATCTGAGTGAAGAATAAAATACATACGAGCAACATCATCATAAGGAGCATCAATACCCATCATTTTAGCAAAGTTAGTACCCATATCAGATTTAGGATTAGCAATTATATCGCCATTTTTATATTTATATCTGTATATGAAAGCTGCAATTTCAGGTAAACGTGCTAATAAATCAGTTGAATCTTCATACATAGTATCCCAAGCATCCATTTTGTTAAATCCTTCTTCATAGAATTTAGCAAATTTAGATTCTTTTTGCATTGCTAAAATTGCAGTACTAAACATTACCATAGGATGAGACTCTTTTGGTAAAGCTTTAATTACGTCAAATACATAAGAAGGCACTTCACTTCTTTTCTTAAAATCTTCTACTAATTCAAGAGTTTCTTCCATAGTAGGAATTTCTCCTGTTAATAATAAGTACCAAAATCCCTCAACATAAGGATAATCTTTTCCTTCTGGTTTAGGAAGAGCTGCCATTGTTTCAGGAATTGTCATTCCTCTAAAACGTATACCTTCTTCTGGGTCAAGATAAGAAATGTCAGTAACTAAACATCTAACACCTCTTGCTCCACCAATTGCTTGGTCTATTGTTACTTCACCTACTTTTACATTACCAAACTCTTTAACTAGTTTTGTAGTTCTTGGTCTGTGTTCTTGAATTTTCTCGAACAGTTTTTCTTTTAAACCCATTTGATTATATTTATATATTAATAATTAGTTATTTTAAACAGGTATAAAACTACAAAATATTATATGATTTTATTCATTAAAAAATATGTTATGCGATAGTTTTTAATGAAAAAAGCTAATTTTTTTGTTAAAAAAACTAGCTTTTTATTAATATTTATTAAAATTATTACTTTTCGTAATATTTACTCATAAATTCTTCAACTTTACGTACCATATTTTTAGAGCCAACAATAAAAGGTACTCTTTGGTGAATATCAGTTGGTTTTATCTCCATTATCCTGTTGCCATCACCATCTGTTGCAGTACCGCCCGCTTGTTCAGCTAAAAAAGCTATAGGGTTGCATTCGTATAAAAGTCGTAGTTTACCTTTTGGGTTACTTTCTGTTTTGGGATATAAGAAAATACCTCCTTTCATTAAGTTCCTATGAAAATCAGCAACTAACGAGCCAATATATCTTGATGAATAGGGACGGTTTGTTTTTTCATCAACTTTTTGACAATATTTTAAATAATCTTTAATTCCTCGAGGGAATTTTGCATAGTTACCTTCGTTTATAGAGTATATTTTGCCATCTTCGGGGGTTTCCATAAATTTTTCGGTTAAACAAAATTCTCCAATAGATGGGTCAAGAGTAAAACTAGTTGTGCCTAGTCCTGTTGTGTAAACCATCATTGTTGATGAACCGTAAATAATGTATCCTGCAGCAACTTGTTTTGTCCCTTCTTGTAAGAAATCGTCAATAACAACTTTTGTTCCTGGAGGTGAAATCCTTCTATAAATAGAAAAAATTGTTCCTACCGAAACGTTTACATCAATATTTGATGAACCATCAAGTGGATCCATACATAAAACATATTTCCCGTTTAACGATAGGTCGTCATCAAAAATTACAATTTCATCATCTTCCTCCGAAGCAATTCCTCCAAGAATTCCGGTAGCTTTTATTGATGCAATAAAAGTGTTATTTGCAAAAATATCTAGTTTTTGCTGTGCTTCGCCTTGTATGTTTACATTATCGGCACCACCGGTAATATCTACTAAACCAGCTTTATTTATTTTTTTATTTACAACTTTTGCGGCTACTGCAATATGACTCAATAATTGCGATAACTCTCCTTTTGCGTAAGGGAAAGCCGATTGTTGTTGTATTATTACTTCGTTAAGAGTTAGAGGGTGGTATGATGGTCTCATAATCTATTTATTTTTTAATTTTTTTTGACTTGTTTTATATAATATAGTTGAAAAAATAATTGCTAATAGCAATATTGAACTTCCTAACAAATAGCTTCCAATATTTTGGAATACAAATGCGTATATAATTATTAAAATGTTAAAACTTAGCAAAACAACTGTTGATAATGTATGACTAAAACCTAAATCAACCAACATATGATGCATATGATTTCTATCTGCTGTAAATGGCGATTTTTTATGAAAAATACGTATTGAAAAACTTCTGAGTAAATCAAATAATGGTACAATTAATATGCCTATGGCAACCATTGGTGATGAATATACGTGAAATTCACCTTTATAAGTGTTATTTATATCAATAAATTCAATTGCAAATACTGCTAAAATGGTTCCAAGTAATAGCGAACCGGTGTCGCCCATAAAAATTTTTGCCGGAGTTACATTAAATCGTAAAAATGCAATTAAAGCACCTGCTAATGCAAATGCAACCAACGCAAGTTGCGAATTTGGGTCAACCATATAAAACCAAATACCAAATATTAACGATGTTAAAAGCCCAATAGACCCAGATAATCCATTAATTCCATCAATTAAATTAAACGAATTTATTATTACAAGAATAGTAAAAACTGTAAAAAATACACTTACAATATATGGTAGTTCGCCAATATTAAAAATTCCGTAAAGACTATTTATTCTAAAATCGCCCCAAATAACTAATATAAATGCTGTAAATATTTGCCCCATTAATTTTTTAAACGGCGATAACCCAACAATATCATCTTTTATACCAAGAAATGCCATAATAGTAATAGCGGTAATTATATATTGTATTTTAGGATAAAGTGAAAAATTTGTCCAAAATGTTATGGTAAATATTAAACCTGCAAAAATTCCTATTCCACCAAGTGTAGGCACATTTACTGTATGTACTTTACGTTCGCCCGGTTCATCGTAAAGGTTTTTAATTTTAGCTACATTTATTAGTGATGGTATTGATAAAAATGTAATTCCAAAGGCGGTAATAAAACTAAAAAAAATATGTTCAATTGTTGATGGCATACCACAAAAGTATATAAAAAATTGATTAGATTCATTACGAATAGCTTAATTTTTAAGTAAAAATACACTTACTTTGCCTAATAAATTAAAAGTTTAAATAATGTCAACATTTTTATTCGATGAAATAATTTTTGGCCCTGTAAAAAGCCGTAGATTAGGGGTTTCGCTTGGTATAAATTTACTGCCAAACAATTCTAAATTTTGTAATTTTAATTGTATTTACTGCGAATGTGGTTGGACAAAAGATAAACAGGAAAAGCAAAGTTTTCACGATAAAATAGTTGTTATATCAGAACTAGAAAAAAAATTAACCGAAATGGCAAGTGATAATATTGCACCTGACGTTATTACTTTTGCAGGAAATGGCGAGCCAACTTTACATCCTGATTTTTCTGAAATTATTGATGAAACTATAAAAATTAGAAACAAAATTTTTCCAAATGCTGATATTGCGGTTTTAAGTAATGCTACAATGTTGCATAAAGAAAAAGTATTTACCGCTCTTAGTAAAATAGAACAAAATATTTTAAAACTTGATAGTGCTTTTATCTCTACAATTAAGCAAATAAATGGACCTTTAGGATATTATAAAATAGAATCGGTTATTGAAAATTTAATAAGGTTTAATGGCAATTTTATATTACAAACAATGTTTTTAAAAGGTAGCTATAATGGTGAAATAGTTGACAATACAACCGAAAAAGAAATATCTGCTTGGCTAAAATTATTACCGGAAATTAAACCAAAGCAAATAATGATTTATACTATTGCCAGAGATACACCAAGCGATTCACTCCAAAAGATAAGTATTGAACGCTTAAATAGTATAGCTGAAAAGGCTCGTAATATTGGTTTTGATGTTCAAGTTTCGGGTTAACAATTAGTATAAAGAAGAAATAATCTTATTCTGTTCCTGTTCAGACAAACTACTATTCTTAAATATATTTCTAAAGTTGTGGTTTTGTACAATCTCTTGAGGGGTTCCTGAAATAAGTATATTATCGTAAATAAACCAAATAATTTTGGCATTTGCAAAAGCAATATTCAGGTCGTGAGTCGAGAAAATGATTGCTTTATTTTTTTCTTTGCTAAGTTTTTTAAGAACAGCTGTTAAATCAAATTTACCCGGTAAATCTAAATGAGAAGTAGGTTCGTCAAGAATAATTAAGTCTGTGTCTTGAGCTAAAGCTCGAGCTACTAAAACTTTCTGTTTTTCCCCATCGCTTAAATTGTTAAATTCTTTTTCTGCTAATTTTTCTATTCCCAATGTATTTATTACATTATTAATTATATGTTTATCCTTATCAGACAAAATACCAAACCATTTAGTGTATGGCAATCTGCCCAGGCTAATTAAATCTTTTGCAGTAATATTATTTTGTTCAGTAAGTTTACTTGCTACGTAACTAATGTTTTTTGCTAATTCATTATTTGTGTACTTGTTTAAATTTTTATTATTCAATAAAACATCACCTGAAATATAATCCTGAAATTTTAGTAAAGTACGAATAAGTGTACTTTTACCAGACCCATTTATTCCTATTAGGGCAATTAAATCGCCTTTATTTATTGAAATATTTATATCGGAAACAATATTTATAGAGTCTCCTTTTTGAGTGTAGCCAATATTTAAGTTGTTTGTTTTGATCACCTTTATTGTTTAATAATTTCGTTAAGTGCCATTAAAATAGAATTAAACAAATCGCTGCCAACAGTGTAATTTGCAGAGTTTAAATTATTAACTCTATCATCTTTCACAAATTTCCAAGCTTTACCATAGGCTTGCATATTTTGAGCATCGTAAACAGCAATAGTTGCACCATTATATTTTTTTAGAAGTGAAAAACATGGAATATCGGTAAGTCCATCTCCAATATAAATCATATTTTCTATTTTGGTTCTAAAATCTTTTGGGTCAATTTTATTGTTTACAATATATGGTTTATTTCGGTATTGTTCGCCAATCTGTCCTTTCGATATCTGAAAAATATAACGAGTTTTATCAGTAAAACTAAGAACTTTTTTAGGGAATATAATCTCACCGTTAGGGTTGTATTCAAAATCTGATGCCCAAATATCAGTAAAGTGTTTTGCAATAGACGAGCTGCGAATTACTTCACCAATACCACTACTAATAATATAGAATTCTAAATTTATTGGTTCACTAGAATTTGAAACATACTCTTTCAAATTCTTAAAAAGTGTAGAAACTCCCGGCTTAAATTTAAGATTTTTTCCGTGTTCAATTAAACTTTGTTTTGTAATTTGAGCAGGTTCTTTACTCATTGAAAGCTCAATAAGTTTATACATATATGCAGGAACAGGGTCCCAATCTTTATTTAATAATGCTTGTGTGTTTTCGCTCCAAAACCAATCAACATCAACACCTAATGAGTTAATTAATGCGGAAGTACTTTCCTCGACAAGCGTTTCGTCGAAATCGAAAATTAATGCAATATTTTTCATTTATGTTATTTTAACTGTAATTCACAAATTTACATTTAATTTTTTATTCAAAAGATTTCTATTGATTATTCTTATTAATTTATTTTCTTTAGATGTGGTGATAAACTGCATAGCTGTATATGAACAGTGCAAATTTTTATATTTAAAGTAATTTATTATTTATAAATAAACGATTACTTCAAATATAAAGTATGGGTTTGCTTTGAACTATGCACCCCATTCTTTTGCATCAGAACTAAACCCAATATGGTCTATAATTTTATCAACAACAGTATCAATTAAATCGGTAATGGTTTGAGGCTTGTGATAAAACGAAGGGTTTGCAGGAATAACTATTCCGCCTGCATCTGAAATTATTTTTAAATTATTTAAATGAATTGAACTAAAAGGAGTTTCTCTAGGAACTACAATAAGTTTTTTATGTTCTTTAATAATTACATCAGCGGCACGCGAAATTAAATCGTTTGAAATTCCATTTGCAATTCTTCCAATAGTTCCCATTGAGCATGGTATAATTACCATTGTGTTGTATTTTGCAGAGCCACTCGCTATTGGAGAAAACAAGTTTGTGTTTTCAAAAATTCTAAAATTAATTGGTATTAATTCTTCATTTATTTCAAAATTCCACACTTGTTTTCCTGCATCAGAAAAAACAACTTCTAAATTTTTTATTTTGTCTGAGTGTTTTTTTAGCTTTTCAATTAAGCGTTTAGCGTAAATTGAGCCACTTGCACCGGTAATTGCTATTATAATTTTTTGATTTTTCATTATAGTGTAAATATAAAAAAAGCTAAGACACTACATCTTAGCTTTAAAGTATTTATTCTACGGTTTAAAATTGCCCCATTTCTCCGGTATTATACACTCCATCTATAAGTTTTTGTCTGCAAGCAGAAAAAGCATCTATTGTTTCTTTAACATCATCTAAAGAATGCAAAGCTGTAGGTATTAATCTTAATAATACAACACCCTTAGGCACAACTGGGTATATTACTCCAGAACAAAATATATTATAGTTTTCACGTAAATCCATCATTAAATTCGACGCTTCTTCAGGTCCACCTTTCATATATACAGGTGTTACAGGCGATTCTACATTACCTAAATCAAATCCGGCATCACGTAAACCTTTTTGAAGGGCATTAACGATTGTCCACAAATTATCTTTTAATGATTTCTCTGTTTTTAAAAGTTCTAATCGTTTTAAACCTCCTTTTACCATAGGCATTGGTAAAGATTTAGCAAAAATTTGAGAACGCATCGTATAATGTAAATAACCAATTATTTCTTCGCTAGATGCTATAAAAGCACCAATTCCTGCCATCGATTTTGCAAAAGTTGAGAAGTAAAGGTCTATGCCATCTTGTACTCCAAAATGTTCGCCCGTACCAGCACCTGTTTTGCCCATTGTACCAAAGCCATGGGCATCGTCAACTAAAAATCTGAAATCGAAATCTTTTTTCAAAGCAATAATTTCATCTAATTTACCTAAATCACCCATCATACCAAAAACTCCTTCGGTAATAACAAGAATACCGCCATCATTTTCTTTTGCTTTTTTAGTGGCAAAGCCAAGCATTTTTCTGGTTCGTTCTATATCATTATGAGGAAAAACAAAACTTTTTCCTCCTTTTGCTTTATGAATAAAAATTCCATCCATAATACTTGCATGACACTCTGAGTCGTAAACAATAACATCGTTTCTATCAACCATTGCGTCAATAATTGACATTATTCCTTGATATCCGTAGTTAAGTAAATAACCGGCAGGTTTACCAACAAATTCGGCTAATTTTGTTTCTAACTCTTCATGAACAGATGTTTGTCCACTCATCATTCTGGCACCCATAGGGTATGCCATTCCGTATTCTGCAGCTGCATCAGCATCGGCTTTTCTTACTTCAGGATGATTTGCGAGCCCAATATAATTATTCAAACTCCAAACTAATACTTCCTTTCCTCTAAATTTCATTCTTGGTGCTATTTCACCCTCTAATTTTGGAAATGCAAAATATCCATGTGCCTTGCTAGCATACTGACCTAACGGCCCTTTATTATTTAATCTTCTTTCAAATAAATCCACTGTCTTATTTTTTATCGATTAAAGCAAAATTACATTTTTAATAAATATTTTCAAAGGATTAATTAGTTTAAAAGTTTGTACCTTTGTTTTTATTTACTTATAAAATATAAATAATGATTAAAGAACAAATATGTAATTTTCTAACATATATAGGAATAGATGATAAGATAGCTAATAATATTGACAATTATATTGTGTTAATATTAATAATTATTTTGGCTATTATTTCTGATATTATCACAAAAAAAATAATTCTAAACCTAATAACCAAATATGTAAACAAAAGCAAAAATACTTACGATGATATTTTAGTAGAAAAGAGGATATTTAATAGGCTTTCGCAATTAGTACCTTCAATTATTGTTTACTTATGGATAGGTTCTGTTTTTGATGATGATACAAGTAAATGGGTAGATATAATAAAAATGGTTACGGAAGTTTATATGGTTGTAATTATAGTTCTTTTTATTATAGCTCTTTTAAGTGCATTAAATATTATTTATAATAGAACGTCAAAAAATAAAAGCATTACAATAAAAGGATACATTCAATTAGCTAATATTTTTGTAGTTTTTACAGGTTTATTAATATCTATATCTATCATTTTTAATATTAATTTATTAGCAATATTTACAGGTTTGGGTGCTTTTGCTGCCGTATTAATGTTGATTTTTCAAGATTCAATCAAAGGTTTAGTCGGTGGTATAATGCTGTCAACTAACGATATGGTTAAGTTAGGAGATTGGATTTCTATGCCTAAATATAATGCTGATGGTACCGTTATTGATGTTTCATTAAATATTGTAAAGGTTCAGAATTGGGATAAAACAATTAGTACAATTCCTACATACTCAATGGTTACAGAGTCGTTTAGTAATTGGCGTGGAATGGAGGAGTCTGGTGGTAGACGTATAAAGCGTGCTGTTATTATTGATTTAAAATCGATAAAATTTTTAAATGAGAAAGATATTGAAAACTTTAAACGAATAAATTATTTGAAAGACTATATAGAAGCAAAGCAGCTTGAAATTTCTAAGAAGAATTCAGAACTTGGTGTTAAAAACGATGCTCATATAAATGGTAAGTCGCTCACAAATATTGGAACATTTAGAGTGTATTTAGAAAGTTACTTAAAACATAACGAAAATATTAATCCGGAAATGACTTTTATTGTTCGGCAGTTACCCTCTACCGAAAAAGGACTGCCAATTGAAATTTATGTGTTTAGTAGAGTGCAAGCATGGGCAAAATACGAGCAAATTCAATCTGATATTTTCGACCATATTTTTGCAATTGTTCCTGTTTTTGGATTACGTGTGTTCCAAAATCCTACAGGCGATGATTTTCGCAAATTAAGCGAAGCCTAAATGTAAAATGAATCTACTCGCAGCTCGAATGAGGTATAATTATAGAAACCAATACTTATTAAAATAACGAAGATTTAACCTAATAAATTAAGTACTTTGTTTATTGTAATATTTTAGTTTAAGCGAGATACGAGCGTTGAGCGAACGGCGTAAGTCGGTACATTTAACCCAAATATGAAAAACCGTACAGCATCTTTCGGTCTTGTTTTTTTCCTCTATTTTGCATCAAGGCAAAATGGAGTTGCCTGTCTGGCGAAAGAGGACAAGTATTTAACACAGTATCTACTTAGAGTTTATTTGATAAATTATAAAACTATTGTACATACTGATTATATTAGGTGCAAAAGTTAAGTAAATCAATAAAAATGCTATATTTTTTTATTGAATAAAATTTATATAAAATATTGTTGATATTAAACATATCAACAAAATATATGTTGTTGTATAAATTTTATTATATTTGTTTGCTAAGAAAATCATTAAACCAAAAAATAAAATGAAACAATTTTTTTTAATAATTTTAGTATTATTTTCGTATTTATTGTTTAGTCAAGTATCATTAAACGAACTTACTATAACAGGAGGAGGAATTGCATACAAAAAAGGAGAATCAACACCATATACAGGTGAGTGCAAAGGATATAATCCAAATAAAAAAATAAAATATGAGGGTTATTATAAAAAAGGCTTACGCGATAAAAAGTGGATTGATTACGATGGTGACGGACTAAAAATATTTGAAGGAACATATAAAGGGGGTAAATTGGTAGGAAAAGGAACCTATTATTATCCTTATGGGCAGATAAAAGAAACCGGTTCTTATAAAAATGGTCGTAAAGTAGGTAAGTGGATTGAGTATGGCATATACGGAAAAACATCTAAAGAAAGAAAATACGAAACAAAAACCTCTATGTTTGAAGGTACTAAAAAAATAGCCGTTGAAGGCACCTTAAAAGATGGACTTAAACACGATTTCTGGGATTATTACAACGAAAATGGCAAAAGAATTAAACAAGAAACATATTTTGAAGGTGTCAAAAATGGAACGGAAATTGAATGGTACGATAACGGAAATAAATCAATTGAAAAGCACTATAAAAACGATACTCTATCAGGAACTTGGACAGAATATTACGATAATGGGAAAGTTAGATTGCAAGGAGAGTATGTAAAAGATAAAAAAGATGGAAAATGGAAAGAATATGATTTATCGGGAAAAGTAAAAAAAGAAACAGAATATAAAACTGTAGAAAAATTCTTTCCTAACGGAGTAATGCAACAACAAAGTACTTTTGTTAATGGTAAAAAAGATGGTATTTGGAAATGGTGGTATGATAACGGACAAGAAAAATTTAGAGAATCATATAAAATGAATATACCAAATGGCAAATGGATTTGGTGGTACGAAAACGGAGAGAAACAAATGGAAGGCGATATGCTTTCAGGAAAAAGAAATGGTAATTGGAAATGGTGGCATCCTAATGGAAAAATAGCTAAAACCGGTGAATACAAAAATGGAAAAAAAACAGGTGTTTGGACAAAATTTTATGACTCAGGAAAAAAACTTAGCGAAACTACTTACGAAGCCGATAAAAAAGTAGGAAATGTTATAGAGTGGCATCCTAACGGAAAAGAATCTTTCAAAGGTGTATGTGCTGATGGAAAATTAAACGGAAATGCAAAGTACTACCATGATAATAGTAAATTATCAATGCAAGGAACTTATAAAGATGATAGAAAAGAAGGTGATTGGATTGTTTACGATAAATTTGGACAAAAATTAAGAACCATAACTTATAAAACTTACGTTGAAAAATACAAATCGGGAGCAAAAAAAGCAGAAGGTTCATATAAAGGCACTAAACAAGATGGATTATGGCTATGGTGGTATGAAACAGGTGAATTAAAAGCTCAAGAGCCTTGGAAAGATGGTATTCTTGACGGTGAGTATATTTCGTATTATCCTGACGGACGATTAAAATATAAAGGATTATATGTTAACGGTAAAAAGGAAGGATTATTAATTTCATGGTATCAGAACAGGCAAAAACAGTCTGTTGAAAATTATGAAAAAGGTATAAAAAACGGCGAGTTTGCTGCTTGGTACGAAAATGGACAGAAAAAACTTGAAGGAACATACCTTGAAGGAAAAAAAGACGGAAAATACTTAACTTGGTACGAATCTGGTCAAAAAGAAATTGTAAGCAAATATTTAAAAGGAAAAGAAGAAGGACGATACACTGTTTTTTATAAAGACGGACAGAAAAAAACTGATGGTAACTTTATTAAAGGAAAAAAAGAAGGACTTTGGAATTCATGGTGGGCTAATGGAAATAAGAGAACTGAAGGCTCATATACTTCAGGAAAAAAAGAAGGCAAATGGAATGCTTGGTATGAAAATGGCGTGATGATGTACGAAAAAAATTACAAAGACGGCAAAGAAAAAGGTAAATGTGTACATTATTACGAAAACGGTAAAAAGAAATTAGAAGAAACTTTTGCGGCTAATGGTGAGCATACGGGTTCAGTAGTAAAATACTACGAAAATGGAAATAGAGAATCAATGGTTACATACTTAAATGGTACTGAGAATGGTAAATTCTCTATGTGGAGTGAGTCAGGAAAACCTAAAATGTCAGGAAACTACACTAATGGTAAAGAAACAGGTATTTGGAAATCGTTTTACGATAATGGCAATACTGAAAGTGCGGGTAAATATAACAAAGGTGAAAAAAATGGCAAATGGACAGAATATTACGAGCATGGTGCAAAATCTGGTGAAGGCAACTATAGGGCAGGAAACAAATCAGGTGTTTGGACCTATTATTATGAAAATGGTCAAGTAAGCAGCACTGGTACATATAGAAACGATGTAAAACACGGAAAATGGATTGAATATACCGAAACAGGTAAAGTTTTAGACGAATCTAATTATGTAAACGGAGAGGTTAAATAAATTATCTAAATAACTATAACATAAAGGACACTAAATAATAGTGTCCTTTTTTATATATAATAAACATTGAAAAGTAAACTAATTAAAATAGGAAATATATATATTGGCAAAGATGAAGAAATTGCTATTCAATCGATGACAAATTCTGATACAAACAATGTAAGCGATACAGTAAATCAATGTAAGCTACTTTTTAATAATGGTTCTGAACTTGTAAGAATAACAGTTCCATCAAAAAAAGAAGTGGAAAAATTAAAAATAATAAAACAAAAACTAATTGCAGAGAACTATACAAAACCCATTATTGCAGACATACATTACAATCCAATGCTCGCTTTATTAGTCTCTCCATTTGTTGATAAAATTAGAATAAACCCGGGTAATTATATTGAAAAAAAGAATATTTCTGATGAAGATGCAAAATCTAAACTAAAAGAAAAGTTTTTTCCACTTATTAAAAAGTGTAAAAAAAATAATACAGCTATTAGAATAGGTGCAAATTATGGTTCATTATCAGAAAGAATACTTCAAAAATATGGGAATACACCTTTAGGTATGGTAAAGTCGATTGAAGATTTTATTGAAATATGCGAAACCGAAAATTTCAATAATATTGTTATATCAATGAAAGCCTCCGACCCGAGAAAAATGGTACAAGCTTGCAGGTTATTGCAAAATAAAATGATTGAACATAATAATGTTTATCCACAGCATTTAGGTGTTACCGAAGCAGGAAATGGTGATGAAGCACGAATAAAAACAGCAGTTGGTATGGCTACATTACTTTCTGAAGGAATTGGCGATACTATTAGAGTTTCATTAACTGAAAATCCTTTACAAGAATTACCTGTTGCTAAGAAAATAGTAAAATATTTCAACTATAAGAATAGTAAAATTGTTATTAATTATAAAAATATATCTGAAATTACACGTAACTACACTACCGATAATAAATATATAGTTATATCAGATTATGTAACCAATAACTATACGGTTGATTTTCAGTTTATAGACAGCCAAGACAAACATATAACTACCGATAACAGATACATTATTAATTATAAAAAATGGATAAAAACCCCTAATATATTTCCTTCGTTTTCAGCGGCAGAATTTGTTATGGAAAACAAAAAATCGGGGAAATATAATTTTATTATCGATAAAATTTCAAATTTTGACAAATTTACAATATCAAAAATTGAAAAAGATAATACTACAATAATAATTATAGATTTAACAGAATATAATAATATTTTTGAACTCAGAAATTCATATAATAATTTCATTTCTAAAATAAAGAACACTCCAATAATTATAAAAAAAATATATACCGAACTTTACGATGATTTTATTATTAAATCAGCTGGCGAATTTGGTTCTATTTTTATTGATAAATTGGCAGGAGGTATATGGCTTGAAAATAAAAACATAAAACAGTCTGAAATTATTAAAACAGCTTTCTCAATATTACAAGCAACAAAACTACGTATTTCTAAAACAGAATATATTTCGTGTCCAACATGCGGAAGAACGAAATTTGATATTGAAAGTATTAGCTCGGAAATAAAGAAAAAAACATCACATTTTAAAGGGATTACAATTGCTGTTATGGGATGTGTAGTTAATGGCCCGGGTGAAATGGCTGATGCCGATTATGGATACGTAGGAGCAGGAAATAATTTAGTTCATTTGTATAAAAAAGGGGAAATACTAATAAAAAATATACCTCAAAAAAATGCTGTAGATGAATTACTTAAATTATTGAATAATTCTGATTAATCCTATTTACAGATTCTATACATTAGCAATAGCATCATTAGCTTTACTAAGTTTAGAGTATTTTATTGATGGCGATTCAATAAAGTTAAGATTAAAATAGTCACTCCATTTTTGGTCAACCAACTCAATAGTTTCGGTATTCATAGTTACGGGGTTTGGCCAATCTCTATTAAAACTACTTTTTGCATATTTCGATGTTGCATCAATAAAAATTGAAGATGATTCATTGTTAGTTTTTATTACAGTATCTCTAATAGGGTCAATATTATTTCCAACAAGCCATGTTGTAGAAAAAATATCGTTTACATTGGCTACATCATCAATAAAAAATATAAATTTAATTTTATCGAAATTTTTTATTTTATGCAATTTGTTTGCTAGGTTTTCAATATTAAATGATGGGTTTATAGAAATTATTGCAATTGAAATATTTTCTTTTAATAATGATAAATTAATTTCAGCAATTTCAGTATTTTCATTAATAACTGTTTGTTTATCAATGTCTATTTTTGTAAAATTAAGTTTTGTATCTTTTTTGTTAGTGAGGTCTATACACATTTTTGAACCATAAGCAAATTCTTGTACGGCGTGGTCAAGCACATCGCTTGGGCCTGAACTAAAAAAAATATCGGTTGCCGGATTAACATTTTGCGATATTGTTTGGGCAAGCTCGGTATAGTTATTTATATTTACATCTTTATCGGCAACAATAAGGGTTTTATTAAACATCATTTGCCCAGCTCCCCATAACGAACTCATTACTTTTTGTGCTTGCCCACGAAAGGTTTTATTAATTTTTACAATAGTTAAATTATGAGCAACTCCGGCAAAGGGAAGTGCCATATCAATCATTTCGGGTAACATTGTAAGTTGTATTGGAGCTAAAAATATTTTTTCGGTTGCTAAACCAATATATGCATCTTCTTGTGGCGGAATACCAACAATTGTTGTAGGGTATATCGCATTTTTTTTATGAGTTATACAAGTAACATGAAATTTTGGATACCAATCAGCCAAAGAGTAAAATCCGGTATGGTCGCCAAAAGGTCCTTCCCAAGCTAATTCTTCGTTTGTATCAACATAACCTTCAATAACAAAATCAACATCGTTCGGTACTTCAAGCTCGTTTGTTATACATTTTACAAGTTCTACTTTTTTCTTTCGTAAAAAGCCTGCAAGCATATATTCATCAATATTATCGGGCAGTGGTGCTGTGGCAGAATACGTGTAAGCCGGGTCGCCACCAATACAAACTGCAACCGGCATTTTTTGCCCTTTTTCTTTGTATTCGTTATAGTGGCGAGCTCCCGTTTTATGCAAATGCCAGTGCATACCTGTTGTTTGTTTATCAAATATTTGAAGACGATACATTCCTACATTTCTTATTCCTGTTTTGGGGTCGTGAGTAACAACACTTGGTAGTGTTATAAATTTACCACCATCGGCAGGCCAGCATTTTAAAATAGGTAAAATATCTAAATCAGGCGTTTTGTTTATTACTTGCTGACAAGTACCTCGCCCACTTTTACTTTTAGGCATCCACGAAGCTATTTTGCCAAGCTCAGGTAATAGTTTTAATTTCTCAAATATTGAGTTTTTTGGCGATGTTATTGTTTTTAACAGTTCCTCAATTTCTGCACCAATTTGGCTTAAATTATCTACCCCAAGCGATAAACATATTCGTTTTTCAGAACCAAAAGCGTTTATAAGTACCGGAAAATTATAATCGGTTTTTTCAAAAAGTAGAGCTTTACCTCCATCAGGTAGTTTAGATATACGGTCGGTTATTTCGGTTATTTCTAAGTCAGTACTAACTTTTTCAGTAATTCTGATTAGCTCGTTATTATCTTCAAGTACCTGTATAAAATGTGCTAAACTTTTATATGCCATTATTTATTGTTTAAGGAGGTAATTAGCCAATTTTTTCTTTAATATCGTTATACGAAAATTCGGGTTGTATATTTAAATGATGAATATTGTATTTGTGTAATTTTTCATCAATAGTATTTAAAATATTTTCAAATTCCGATATTTTTATATCCTTATGTAAGTCAATATGAGCCTCAAAAATAATTTCAATATCATTAATTTGCCAAATATGTATATGATGTATATTTTTTACACCATCAATACGTTCTACAATAGTTGAAATCTCATCAATATCAATACCTTCAGGAGTAAATTGCATTAATATTTTTATAGATTTTTTGAAAACTCCGTAACTCATATATAACAAGTAAATTGCAATTAAAATTGAGAAAATAGAATCGAGACTATACCACTGAAAATATTTCATTGCCAAACCACCAATAAGTACTGCAACTGAGGTAAGCATATCGGAAAACAAATGAATATAAGCCGATTTCATATTCAAATTATTTTTTGCATCTTTTTTAATAAAAAGTACACTTAAACCATTAACAGCAATACTTGCAACAGCCAAATAAATAACCCAAGTTGTTTTTATTTCGTGTGGTGTAAAAAGTAGTTCTACCGAATTATATAAAATAATAAATGCAATAATAATTAATGTGGTTGAGTTTATAAATGCTGCAATAATTTCTGAACGCTTGTAGCCAAAGGTTTGCTTTACTGTGGCATCTCGCTTCGCTAAACGATTTGCTATATAACTAATAACAAGGCTTAATACATCGCTAAAATTATGAGCTGCATCGGTAAGTAATGCCATACTTCCCGAAATTAATCCGCCTATTAGCTGTGCTACCGATATTGCAATATTTAACAATATTGATAAACCTAAGTATTTACCACTTATTTCGTGATTATGATGTTCGTGTTCCATTTCGATGCAAAAGTACTAATTATTTACAGTATTTGCATATGCTTTGAAAAACAACAGGTTAAGTTTTATAATTACAAAATTTTTATTATCTTTGTATCAAACAACAAACTACCTACTTATGAGATTCTTTTTTATTATTAGCTTATTGCTTGCGTTTACAGTTAATGTTAAAAGTCAATGCCCTTTAAATTCACCTGAAGTAATCTTTATGGCAGATGGAGGAGGCTCAACTTATAGTTGGAATGCAGGACTTTATAATCTTGGACAAGTAGGTGGAATTGGAAATATTACATCAATATCATTTAGATTAGATAACCCTTGGTCTCCTTCGGAAACATATAATAACCAATACATTTATATGCGTCATACTAATATTACAGATTATAATGGCAATCAATCATATCCGGGGACTGCAGGGTTTACATTAGTATGGTCAGGTACTTTTAATATTAATTCTAATGGCTTTTATAATATCACACTTTCTACCCCATTTTATTATAATGGTACTGAAATATTAGAAGTTTTAATCGAAAACAAATCAAATCATAGTCCTTATGTTGAATTATGGTTTGATAGAACAGATGCTTCATCAACTGTTTATAATGGTAAATTAGGTGCTGGATATAGTTGGTCAGGGGCTATAAGTAATAATACTAAACGTCAATTTAACTTAGCTATTGGTTTTAACACAAATAATACTGTTAGTTGCACTAGTTTTGAATCCACTTTACCAATAAAACTCAAATCATTCAAAGCAAAAAATGAAAAAAATAATATAAATATTAGTTGGGTAACAGCCTCAGAAATAAACAACGATTTTTTTACAATAGAACATTCGCTTGATGGAATAAACTTCACAAAAATTGAAAGAGTAAAAGGAGCAGGAAACAGTAACAAACAATTAAATTATAGTGTTATTGATAATAATCCAAAAAATGGAATAAATTATTATCGTTTAAAACAAACCGATTTTGATGGAACATACACATATTCTAAAATACAAGCTGTAAAATTTGAAGAATCGGAGAATAACGATATTTATATTTATCCAAATCCTGTTATTGGGGAAATTTTAAATATTGAAACAAAAAATGAAAATTCAACAATAAATTTATACAATTGTATTGGTGAGAAAATGAAAATTACTATTACAAATAGTTTAAACAAACATATTATTGATGTTTCTGAATTACCAAAAGGTATTTATTTTGTTGAAACTATTGTGTCAGGAAATTCTATATATAATAAGGTTTTGATTAAATAAATTTTTTCTTTTATTTTTGGTAAGATTAAACTGAAGCAGAGTGCTTAACATGAATTTTTCATAGAGATTAACAATACAGGAGCATGGTTCCTCGTCTCAGAAAAAGAAAAAGCACGAATAATCAGGGTTAAATTAATATTGCAATTATTTGTTTCGGCTAATAATATAGTTTTATTATCTTGCAAAAATGATTGAAAAACGAATTAAAGATTTTATACATGAACATCATGTGCTTACGTTAGCGGTGAGTAACAATAATATACCGTATTGTGCAAATTGTTTTTATATATACTCCGATGAAGATAAAATGCTAATATTCACATCTGATAAAGAAACTCGGCATATTTCTGACACCCAAGAAAATAAAAATGTAGCAGGCAGTATTGTTCTTGAAACAAAACAAGTTGGAAAAATACAAGGCATACAGTTTAATGGTGAAATTATTGAATTACAAGGCGACATATTAAAAAAATCAAACCGTAAATATTTAAAAAAATACCCTTTTGCAATTCTTGCAAAAACCAGTATGTGGGGAATAAAACTTAACTATATTAAGATGACTGATAACCGCCTAGGTTTTGGTAAAAAACTAATTTGGGAACAAAAATAACAATATTATGATAACACTTATTAAAAATATAAAACAGTTAATTCAAACAGAGAAAACACCTGTAAAATGGGTTGCAGGTGCTGATATGGCAAAAATTAACACAATTGAAAATGCGTATTTATTAATTGAAAACGAATTAATATTAGATTTTGGTAAGATGATAGATTTACCAAAAATTAATGCCGATAAAATTATTGATGCATCAGGCAAAATGGTATTTCCATCATACTGCGATTCGCATACACACTTGGTTTATGCCGGAAGCCGAGAAATTGAATACAGCGATAAAATAAAAGGTTTATCATACGAAGAAATTGCCAAACGTGGTGGTGGAATATTAAACTCGGCAAAACTTCTTGCCGAAACTTCTGAAGACGAATTATATAACCAGTCGCTTGCTCGAATAAACGAA
The DNA here is from genome assembly GCA_947311115.1 of uncultured Bacteroidales bacterium. Classification (GTDB taxonomy): domain Bacteria; phylum Bacteroidota; class Bacteroidia; order Bacteroidales; family JAFGXI01; genus DYMG01. The sequence continues at coordinate 26,818 of CAMZKE010000014.1, forward strand.
ATAATTAAACAAGGAACCGGTGCTGTTGAAATAAAAAGCGGTTATGGTTTAAATGTAAATAGCGAACTTAAAATGCTTCGTGTTATTAAACGACTAAAAGAAACTACCAATATTGAAATAAAAGCAACTTTTTTGGGTGCTCACGCTATTCCTGCTGAGTATAAAGGAAGGCAAACAGAATATGTTGATATGCTTATAAACGAAATGTTACCTCTTGTAGCATCAGAAAATTTAGCCGATTATATCGATGTATTTTGTGATAAAGGTTTTTTTACTGTTGAAAACACAGATAGATTACTTATGGCTGGTATGAAATATGGTTTACGCCCTAAAATTCATGCAAACGAGTTAGATTATTCAGGCGGAATACAAGTTGGTGTTAAATACAATGCTTTATCGGTTGACCACCTTGAGTTTACCGGCGATGATGAAATAAAAACCTTGTTAAATTCGGAAACAATGCCAACACTTTTACCCGGCGCTGCTTTCTTTTTGGGTATGGTTGACCCTCCTGTGCGTAAAATGATTGATGCGGGTTTACCAATAGCTCTTGCATCAGATTTTAATCCGGGTTCATCGCCATCGGGTAATATGAAAATGATAATGTCGTTTGGTACTATTAAACTTAAAATGCTACCCGAAGAGGTAATAAATGCAGTTACCATTAACACTGCTTATGCAATGGGACTTGAAAAAACTCACGGAAGTATTGCTAAAGGAAAAATTGCAAATATTTTTATCACAAAAAGGATACCAACCTACGAATTTATGCCTTATGCTTATGGTAGCAATTTAATTGATAAGGTATTTTTAAAAGGCAAAGAGGTTTTGTAAATTACTATACTATTTGCATTGCTATTCTGGTAAAAACGAGTTTCTTATATGCTAACTAACAAGCTAGTATTATGGAAGAATAATATTTTTTCCGAATTATTCATGCTTTTTTCTTTATTGAGGTATAAATTTTTTGCTTAGTAATAGCTATGAAAATCTTGAATAAAAACACGATTGAAAACTGTAAAGAAAATTTCAAAAAACTGCCTCATAAAATATTATGAGGCAGCAACTAAATTTACACGTATTATTCCATCTATTTTAAATAGTCTGGGACAATTTCATTAGCAACAACATCATTCTGTGTTTCAGCTTTACGAATAATATGCGCTTTTCCTTCCAAGTCAATCATTATTATATTTGGGCGAAGTGTAATAAACTGCATCCATTGAGTCATATTATATGCTCCAATACGGCTAATTACAAAATTATCGTCTTTCTTTAGTAACGGAAACTCTATACTTTCGCGAATTACATCAATATTCATACAAAGTGGACCATACATTTTTGTAACTTCGGTTTGCCCAGAAAATTCTTGAGCAGGAGTAATTTTATGCTCGTACCAAAACGATGTAAAAAGCATATTAACGCCTACATCTAAAATCATTGTGCGAGATTTATCAGCAAGTCGTTTATTTGCAAGTACAGTTCCTACAATTGAGCCGGCATCATCAATTAAAGCCCTACCTGTTTCTAAAATTAAAGTTGGTAAATTATCGGGTTTTATTGCCGATTTTAATAATGCAGATGAGATTGCATCAGCATATTCATCGAAACTTGGCGTTGTATCTGTACCCGGTAAGTACGCTCCTTTAAGAGTGTTTTTACTTGCAAAACCACCGCCTAAATCGATATATTTAACTACGTGATTATACTTTGTATAAAGTTGCGATGCTAAATCAGCAAGTTTTGTAGCAGCCATTCCGTAAGCACTTGCAACCATCACGTAAGTGCCAATATGTGCGTGTAAACCTATAAAATCTATTTTGCCTGAAACCATTATTCTATTAATTGCGTCCCAAGCTTCGCCATTTTCGTAGTTAAAGCCAAAACGTGTCCATTGAGGAAAAATACCTGTATCCATATTTACACGAATTGCAACTTTTGGACGTTCTTTAAGGCTATCACAAAGTTCAATAATTGTATAAAGCTCATCGAAATGGTCAATATGTATAAGCGATTTATTATTTATAGCTTTTGTTAAATCTTCTATTGATTTATCCGGTCCATTAAAAATAATTTTGCTTCCTTGCATACCGTTAGCTAAAGCTTTATCGTATTCAAAACCGGAAACAACCTCTGCCCATGAGCCTTCTGAGTGATATACTTTACATACAGCATTCATATAATTTGTTTTATACGACCACGCAAATTGTACTTTTGGGTATTTTGTTGAAAATGCTCTGTATGCATCTTTATATGTTTCTCTAATAGTTTTTTCAGAAATTACATAGCATGGCGAACCATAGTTTTCAATTATTTCTTTTACAGGAACTCCATCAATATCAGAAATTACTTGATACGATGAACGCATTCCAAATTTACTTGGCATTCCTGTTTCTATTTTCTTTATTATTGGTCTTTCAAAAGGTAATTTATCCATAATATTATTTTTATAGTTCTCCGTTTACAGAAAGCATCTGAAACTTATTAATATCGGTTATTAAATCGTAAGAATAACGAATAAACATTTTTCCTACTTCGTATGATGTGTAAGGTTTTACTTCGTCGCCTAAGGCTAATTTAACAAGTGCTTCGGGTAAATTTTGTCCGGCACCCACAGCTAAATATACCCAAGCAGGAATACGTGGGTTAATTTCAATAACATAATACTCATTATCAGTAGTTTTAATCATTTCCATTTCCATACCTCCTGCCCATTTTGTTTTGGCAATAAGCTTTTCGGTAATTTCAATCATTTTTTTATCAGATAATGTAATACCTGCCCAAGCTTTACCTTTGTCGGTAATAAATTGTTTACGCATTGGCACAGCACCAATTGTTGTACCTTTACCATCGCCAAGAGCCACAACATTAACTTCGGTTCCTTGTATAAATTCTTGAATTATTACAGGTACTCCCCATTTCGATGAGAGTTTGTTAAAATGTGTAACTACTTGCTCAGAGTTATAACAAACATAAGCATCGTAAAATTTACCTTTAACAAGCACCGGATATGAAAAATCTCGGTCAATAGTGTAAATTTCGGCTTGTGTTGTTATTGAAACACTTTTCGGAATTTTAATTCCATATTTTTCACCATATTCGGGTAAGTTTGCTTTGTGTCGTTCCTCAAACTGCTTTAATGTAGGTAAAAATGTATGAATACCCATTTTCTTAAGAATAGGAGCCGATTTCATAAATGTATATAATTCGGCATCAAAATTAGGGATTAATACATCAATTTTTTCTTTGCTATTTATATATTCAATACGTTTTATAAGCTCGTCTGACCCCATACTTGGATATGGTACACTATATACCTTGCTTACCAAGTTTTCCATGTAAATACCGGGCTCTAAGTTTTCGTATGCAAAACCTATAATGCGAACTTCGTAAAAATCGCTATCGAGTAATGCTCTAATAACAGGAATACCCGGGCCTGGATTATCGGTGTTATTAAGTCCTGTAACAGCTACGGTTATTTTTTTTCGTTCCATTGCTGTTATTTTTCAATAAGATTATAATCGTTTATCATTTTCTCAAAATCAGAAATACTTTTTTCTAATTCTATTTCAGGCACGTCGTATTTATTGAGTAGTACTTCTATTATTACCGATTTGCTGTTACCATCTTTGTAGAGCGATAATATTTCAACTCCTATTGGATTTAAAGTGTAACTCTCACCTGTAATAGGGTCGAATACAAAACCGGTATCACTTATTGCTATATCTTTGCGTATATTCATAAATAAATATTTTACAGTTTATTTAGTTTGCAATATACAATCAGAATATACAAAGTGCGTTACAAAATTTTATATTTTTATTATAAAATTAAGATTTATATAAATTGTGAAATGGAATAATTTATATATGTAAAAAATATTGCTAATTTTTAAAATTTATGTCGCTAAATTTTTTTATTCCTTTAACAAAAAAATCGTATACAATACTCCCTTTATATATTTCAGGATGATTATAGTTTATGTTATGTTTAATATTTTCTTCACGTTTTGGCTTAAATTTTTTAATGTTAGTATAGAAATAATAATGAGCCTTTAAAACAGCAGTAAAATTCTTAAACTCAAAGCTTAAAATAAATTTAGCACCAGCAATACCATCTAATAATAAGCGAGTTAAAAAAACTCTTTTAATCTTATTTTTTGGTAAATTTTTGTAAAGTAAAAATAAATTATTTCTAAAATTAAGATATGTCTTAAACGGATTACTTTCATCAAGTGTAGCTCCACCAACGTGGTATATCATCGAATCCGGAGTGTAAACAATACGATATCCTCTGTTTTTTAATCTCCAACACAGATCAATTTCTTCCATGTGTGCAAAAAAATCGGCATCAAAACCTTTTACTTCGTGAAACAAATCTGCTTTAATAAAAATACATGCACCTGTTGCCCAAAATATGTCGGTAGGCTCGTTGTACTGATTTTCGTCTTTTTCGAAAACATTAAAAAGTCTTCCTCTACAAAACGTAAAGCCAAAACGGTCAATCATACCCCCGGCAGCACCGGCGTATTCAAAATATTCTTTATCTTTATAGGCTCTAATTTTTGGCTGAACTGCCGCTATTTTATTATCTTGTTCAATTGATTTTACAAGTCCATTTAACCAACCATCAGTTACTTCAATATCAGAATTAATTATTGCATAATATTCTGCTTTTATATGCTGTAATGCCTGATTATATCCTTCGGCAAAGCCATAATTTTTATCGTTAATAACTAATTTTACCGTTGGGAAATTATTTTTAATGTAATTAACTGAGTCGTCGCTCGATGCATTATCAGCAACATAAATAGTTGTATTTGGTATATCACTGTATTTAACAACTATTGGTAAAAACTCTTCTAAAAGCTTCTTACCATTCCAATTTAATATTACTACAGCAATTTTATCCATTAAATATAAGTAAAATAAACTACAAAAATACTCTAAGAATTAGAATTCGCAATTAAATATTTGAATAATCTTTTTTTAAGTTAGTAAATTTACAAACATTAAACTTTCAACTTTAATAAGTTTATAATATCTTTGATAAAAATTATTTTTCAATGGAAGATTTTGTAGTATCAGCACGAAAATACAGACCAGACACGTTTAATACTGTTGTAGGGCAGAGTGCTATTACCGATACTTTAATAAACTCTATAAAAAATAACCATTTAGCACATGCATATCTTTTTTGCGGACCACGTGGTGTTGGTAAAACAACTTGCGCTAGAATTTTTGCAAAAACAATAAATTGTTCAAATAAAACCGCCGATTTTGAAGCTTGCGAAAAATGTGATTCTTGTAAAGCTTTTAACGATTCCGGTTCGTTTAATATTCATGAACTTGATGCTGCATCGAATAACTCGGTTGATGATATTCGTAGCTTAACTGAGCAAGTAAGAATACCACCACAAATAGGTAAATACAGTGTCTATATTATTGATGAGGTACATATGCTTTCAGCTGCGGCTTTTAATGCGTTTTTGAAAACACTAGAAGAGCCACCTGCTCATGCAATATTTATACTTGCCACAACCGAAAAACATAAAATTATACCAACAATTTTGTCGCGTTGCCAAGTATTTGATTTTAATAGGATTAAAATTGCCGATATTGTAAATCATTTAGAATTTGTTGCAAAAACAGAAAATATAAATTACGAACCGGAAGCACTAAATGTAATTGCACAAAAGGCTGATGGAGGAATGCGAGATGCTCTTTCTGTTTTTGACCAAATAAGCGTGTTTTCCGATAATAATATAACTTACGACAAAGTTATAGAAACCTTAAATATTTTAGATCACGAGTATTATTTTAGATTAACAGATGCTTTTTTAAATGAAAATATATCAGACACATTACTTATTTATGACGAAATATTAAGTAAGGGGTTTGATGGCGGATTTTTTATTAATGGATTGAGCTCGTATTTAAGAGATTTACTTGTTGCAAAAGACAATATTACAATACAATTATTAGAAATAGGCGATAAAATAAAAGTAAGCTACAAAGAATTTGCAAATAAAGTTGATGTAAATTTTATTTATAAAGCTCTTGATATAACAAATGCATGCGATTTAACATATAAAACTTCTAATAATAAGAGGTTACATGTTGAATTAGCACTAATAAAACTTTGCAATATTAACAACTCTAGTTTAAACGAAGAAGTAAAAAAAAAAGTTAAATTAGAAGCACCTAAAGCTAATACAAGCAAACCAACCGAAAAAATAGAAGAAAAAAAGTTTATTGCTCCAAAAAAAAGATTGAAAACGCAAAACCAAGCTCATCACACACACAAGCATCAATTTCAATAAAATCGGTATTAAAGGGCGAAACTCACAATAATGACGATAAAGAAGAAGAAAATTATATTAAACGTAACGAAAAATACACAGAAGCCGAGGCGTTAGAAGTTTACAAGAATTTTGTTGACAGTTTAGAAAAAACAGAAACCCGAATATACAGTATTTTAAATAAGAATAAAGTTGAACTTAAAGATAATAACTTAAGCTTTGAAATTCATACTACAAGTACAACACAGCAAACAGCCATTGAAGAGCAACGTTTAGAAATTTTAAATTATCTGAAAAATAATTTAAAAAATGATTATATAAAACTAAATATTGTTACAAAAATTAATGAAATAAAACAAGAAAATAAGCTCTACACTCAACGAGATAAATACAAGTTTTTGAACGAGAAAAATAACATGCTAGATAAATTAAGAATAGAATTTAATTTAGATTTTAATTAATAATAGAAATTACTTAATTATAATAAAACTAATTATTTATCGTTTTATACAATTTAATAGATGAATATAACTTTAAGAAATATAACAATAGTATTATTTATTTTACTACCTTATATAAGTTTTACACAGGACTTTACAAAAAGTAAACAAACAATAAAAGCCGATTTAATTTTTGAGAAAAATGAATTGGTTAACGCTATTCCACTGTACACAAAAGCTTACGAAAAAACTAAAAATAAACAAGAAAAAGCATATTTAAAATTTAAAATTGCTGAGTGTTACAGGTTAATGGGAAACTCAAAAAAAGCGGTATCAAAATACAAGAGTGCAATAGCAAAAAAATATTGGGACCCAATAGTTTACCTATATTATGCTGATATGCTTAAAGCAAATGGTAAATATGAATTAGCAGGCGAACAATATAAAAAATATAAAGATAAAGTACCTACAGACAAAAGAGCAGATATGGGTATTGAGTCGTGTAATAAAATTGTTGAATGGATGGCTGTTCCTACCAGATATAATATTAGAAACGAGAAAAAATTTAATTCAAAATATAGTGAATACTCCCCGTGTTATTCTAATAAAGACTATAGTGAAGTCTATTTTACATCAACTCGACCAAAAGATAATTATACGAAAATTAGTCCTGTAACAGGCGAATATTATACCGATATTTTTGTGTCTGAACAAGATAAAAAAGGCGATTGGAGCGATCCGGTTTTTGTTGACGATACAATTTGTTCGCAGTGGGACGATGGTACTCCGTCGTTTGCAGGCGATTTTATGACACTATATTTTACACGTTGTATTGTGGTAAAAAACGAACTATTAAATTGCCAAATTTACAAATCAAAGATGGATGCTCAAGGTTTGTTCAATAAAGTTGATATTATTCCTCTTGTTGCAGATAGCATTACTGTAGCTCACCCATCAATATCAGCTGATGAACTAACATTATATTTTGTATCTGACATGATTGCAAAAGGTTTTCAAGGAGGTAAGGATATTTGGAAAGTTGAGCGAAAAAGCAAATCAGACCAATGGGGAAAACCTATTAATTTAGGGCCTCAAATAAATACAAAAGGAAACGAAATGTTCCCATATATACGCGAAGATGGTCGCTTATATTTTTCGTCTGATTATTTACCCGGTATTGGTGGGCTAGATATTTTTGTAGCTACACCTACAGGAACTGACCAATGGGACGTGCAAAATATGAAATACCCTATTAATACAGCTCAAGATGATTTTGGTATTGTATTTAAAGGAAATAAAGAAGAAGGATTATTTACATCAACTCGTATAAGAAGTACTATTATTAAAGTAGAAACAGAAGATAAAGCTGCTGAAGAAGTACAGGTTAAAAGTAAAGGTAAAGACGATATTTTTCATTTTATTTTGCCGGATATTGAATATTCACTTTCGGCAACCATAACAGACGCAAATAGTGCAGAACCTGTTGCAGGTGCTAAAGTTCAAATATATGGTAGCGATGGTACCGACATTGTTCTAGAAACAGGTGAAGAAGGTAGTTTTAAATATAAATTAAAGCAAAATACCGATTATTTATACGTTGTACGCGATAAAGGTTATCTTCATGGAAAAGGAAAAGCATCTACCAAAAATCTTGCTAATAGTAAACATTTTAAAAAAGAAATAGTTCTTGCAAAAATTGGTGAATCAATTAAAATTGATAATATTTTTTACGATTCAGGTAAATGGGACTTACGTGATGATGCAAAAGAAAACTTACAGCAACTTATTAATATTCTTAACGATAACCCAAATATTGTTATTGAACTTTCTTCCCATACAGATATGGTTGGCGATTATGATGCAAATGAGGTTTTATCGCAGAAAAGGGCTCAGTCTGTTGTTAATTACTTGATTTCAAAGGGCATTGATAAAGAAAGATTAGTTGCAAAAGGTTATGGTGAAAGCACAGCTCAAATAATTACACCACGTTTAGCCAAAGAAACAAGCTTTAAAGAAGGAGATGTACTAAACGAATTATTTATTAAAAAAATTCAAGAGAGTACAGAGTCAAAAGATGAAATTGACAAGTTAATTAAGGAAGCTAACCAAATAAATCGTAGAACTGAATTTAAGGTTATTGCTACTGACTATATTCCGGATATTGACTAATATTTTAATCTGTTTGGGTTTAATTCCCCGTCCCTTGGGACGTATAAAAGAATAGTATTCCAAAACGATACCTCGTCTGCTTGCGGTGAGGAGATTCATTAATATCAATTTATATTTTTATTGCCATTACTGTAATATCATCAGTTTGTTCTGTATTAGCTTTCCAATTGTTAATAGTTTCTTTAAGTTTTTGTTTTTGCTCGTCAATAGGTAATTCTACTATACTTAATAATAATTTTTTTAATTGTTTTTTTGTAAATTTTTTATCTTCAGCACCTCCAAATTGATCAGCATAACCATCAGTAAACAAATAAATAGTATCGTTTGTTTGTAATTTAATATCAGTACCTACAAAGTCTATTTCTTTAGGATAAAAACCTATTGGATTTCTTACAGGTTTATACTCAATAATCTCGTTATTTCTAATTATCCACATAGGATTATTTGCTCCTGCAAAACTTAAAATATTTGTTTTTGTGTTTAATGCACATAATGCAATATCAAAACCATTATTATTTTCGTTACCAAAAGTTTTAAAATTTCCTTTTATTTTTTTTCGTAATAAATTTAAAGCTTTTCCCGGATTATCTATTTCTTTATTTGAAACTATATCGTGTAAATGCGTAATTCCCAGTACTGTTAAAAAGCCACCGGATACTCCATGTCCGGTTCCGTCTGCTACGGCAAAAACAATATAATCATTAAATTTATTTACATAATAAAAATCGCCAGACACTTGGTCTCGTGGCATATATAGAATAAAAAATTCTGATAAATATTGATTAATTTTTTCGTTGCTTGTTAAAAGTGCATTTTGTATTGACTTTGCATAATTAATATTGTCTGTAATATCCTTATGAGCAAGTTCAATTTTTTCTTTACTTTCTTTTAAAGCAAGTTCATGTTCTTTTCTTATGCTAATATCTCTGATAATACCAACTGCATTCCATTTGTTTTTTATTTTTATTGCTGATATCGATATTTCAAGAGGGAAAACAGTTCCATCTTTTTTTAATCCTTCTATTTCTAAAGTTTTATTTATTAATCTGCCTTTACCGGTTTGTCTAAAATTTATAAATGCCGAATGAGCATTATCTTTATATTTAATAGGTGGGAGAATATCATGTAAATTTTTACTAATAACCTCTTGTTCGTTATATCCAAAAATATTTTGTGCAGCTTTATTCCACAAGGCTATTTTTTCACTATTATCAATTAAAATTATAGCATCGTTTGCAAAATTAGTTATAGCTTTAAATTTTTGCTCACTTTCGGCAAGTGCAATTTCATGCTTCTTTTGTTCGGTTATATCCCTAACTACCCCAATAATTCCAACAACTTCTCCATCTTTATTAAGATATGGAACTTTTGTTGTTGACGATAAATATGTATTTCCTTTTGGGCAAACATTTTCTCTTTCGTAATTAGTAATTATTTTTTTGTTTTTTAAAATCTGTCTATCAAATTCTTCATATTCTGATGGTAAATTATCTAAATTTAATTCTTTATCGGTTTTGCCTACAATTTCTTCTTTTGTTAAACCTAACATTTTAACAAAGGATTTATTAACTTCGATATATTTTAAGTTTTTATCTTTAAAATAAATACTTAATGGCAAATTATCTAATAAAGTTTCTTTTTGAGCATTTAATTCTTCTATTTTATTTTTTTGCAATATATCTTTTGTAATATCTCTAATCAATCCTTCTACGCCACTAAACTTATTATTTACAAATAATGCCCGGGCATTTACTTTTGCATATCTTATTTCTTTTTTTGTATTAATATATGTAAAATTATAATTAGTTAAATATTTGTTTCTAACTATTTTGTATGATATTTTTTTAAGTTCTTCATCAGATATATTCCAATATTTAGTTAACGGTTCGCCAATTATATTATTTATATTATCTAGTTTTAAATATTTTACTATTGATAGGCTAGCTTGTGTATAACAAAAGTTTTTGTCGGTTTTAAAATAAACATCTTCTAAATTATTAATAGTATCCTCAAATTGTTTAACAACTTCTGCAATTTTATTTCGCTGCAGGATAATTTTCTCATTTTTTTGAAACAGAATATCATTTTGCTGTTTTAGCTCTTCTTCTGATGCTGTTAAATTATTATTAAGTTCTTGTAAAATTAATTTTTGTTTTTCTATTTCTGCTGACTTAGTTTTTATATCAATGTTTTGTTTTATTGATTTTAAATATTCTTTTGTTAATAATTCGGATGATTTTTTAAGCTCATTATTTAATTTTTTATTTTTCCGTAAACTTAATGTTACATAAACAACAATTAAGATAAGTGTTAATACAATTAAATAAAATGCAATTCTTTGACGTTTTACCAATTTATTTTCTAATTGTTGTCTTTTTATTACTTCGTTTCTTAGTTGTTGTTCTTTTTCTAATTTTTCTATTAATAATCTATTTTTTTCCGATTTATATTTTGTTTCTAATTTGTTAACCTCTTTTAGTTTGTTAATATTATAAGTTTTTTTTATTAAATCAGAATAAATTAGTGCATATTTAAGAGCTTTTTGTGTGTTTCCCAGTTTACTATAAGCGTGCATTAATACGCCTGCAGAAGATTGTTTTGTATTAATATTGTTTGTTTTTTCTGATATAGTATATGCTTTTACGGCATTAGTAATTGCTAATTTTAGATATCTCACATTTTTAAGCGAATCGTAATAATCTAAATATAATTCTCCAAAATTTTTATATATATCCATAGGTTCATTATCACTTTTTTTTGTAATTTCTATTGCTTTATTATACCAATTTATTGCTTCATTATATTTCTTTTGTTTTTTGTATAAACTACCTAAATTTATATATACTTTATAAATATTATTTATATCATTTATTTGTTTAGCTATTTTAATGGCTTTATTAAAATTTTGTAATGCTAAATTAAATTTGTTTGTGTTTTTATATATAACACCAATATTATTATAAATATTTATTACACCACTTTTATCATCTGTTTTTTCTTTAAAATGTAGTGCCTTTCTGTAATATTCAATTGCTTTATCGTACAATTCTTGATTTTTATACAGCACTCCTATATTGTTGTATATATTTGATATTATAGCAAAATCGCTATCTTTTTCGGCTATTGTTATTGATTTTAAATAATAGTTTATTGCATCGGTGTAATTTCCTTGTATTTTATATAAAATGCCTATTGCGTTATAACAATTAGCTTCAACATCTTCAAATTTATGTTCCTTTGCTATTTTTAATGATATTTTATACTGTTCTATCGCTTTATTATAATTATCTTCTTGATAATAAGTTGCTCCTACCAAATAATATAAATTTGCAATAAGATAATAGTTATTTATATTTATTGCAGTAATAATTGCTTCTTTAAAATTATTTCTAGCCTCTTTAAATTCGCTTGAATAAAAATGAACAATACCTAATTCTTTATATGAATCTACAGTACCTTTTGTGTATTTTTTTTCTTTTGCATAATTTAAAGCCATAAATCCATACATAAATGCAGAATCTTTGTCTATATCAATATAAATTTCGGATAATTTTGTTAAAGTTTTTATTTTAACGGAATCTATAGTTGTTTCTTTAGAAACATGTTTTAGACTGTCAATATTAACAGCACTTATATGTGTTATAAAAAATAAATTGATTAGTAATATTACAAAATACTTTTTCATTAAATTGAAATGTTATTTTTATTAAAATACTCTACATATTTTTGGTCAGTTACTAAAATATGTTCAGTAAGCCACTCTTTAAGAAAATTGATTAAATTAATAACAAACGTTTCATTATTTTTTTTCCCTCCATTAGCAACCATACATGTAACTTCTTTTTCAAAGTCTCTATGCTCTTTAATATGAGATTCTTTTAAATTGAATCCGTATTTTTCAAAAAGTTTTTCTTCTTCACCAAAATGATAAACAGTATAGTTAATCAACTCATTTAAGATATCATCTATTTTATAACTATCTTTATCAATAATAACAATACTATACAGTTCGTTTAATATTTTTATTATTACTTTATGTTGAATATCTATTTTGGTTATTCCTGTAGAATATATATCATTCCACTTAAAAAATTCGTTTATCATAAATAATTTTTAACAATACAAAAGTAATAAAATACCTAAATAATTAAATTTTAATATTAATAATTATAAATTAATATAACAAATAGTTATTTATGTAATTTATTATACTCATCGTACAACATCATTTCTTCTTTTGCAACTCTATCTTTAAAAGCTACAAGTATATTAGATATATCTCTAATAAATTCAGTTTTATTAATTTCAGAAAAATTAGTGTATTTATTATAAAAGTTTAAAAGAGCTTTTGTTATTTGCTCCATTTCCTCTCCTAAAGAAGTTAACATAGTTTTTATCGAGTCATCGTTTTTTGCTTCTTCTTTTAAAACAGGATAGAGTTCTTCATCTTCTTTTTCTAAATGACTTAACAGCAATTCTTTAGACTTAAGCAACAAATCCATACCTTTTTTAGAAGCAACCCCTATTTGTTGTAACTCAATAAAAATATTAGCTATTTGTGAATGTTCTTTTTTTAATTCTTTTATTAATTTTGCGTCTTCAATATTTTTTTCTTCTTTGTTTTTTTCTGATAGTTTTAATGTATCGTTGTTTTGATTTGAATAGTTTGTTTCTTCATCTTTATCTGGAAATAAGCTGTGAACTAGTTTAACTGTTTGCTCATCATTAATATAATGAGTTACTAAATACCTAATTGCGATATATTCCTTTAAATTTCCGTTTTCATCGTATATTGGACTTATATTTGCATCAACCCAATAAAAACCTCCGTCTTTAGTTTTATTTTTTACTTTCCCCGACCATACATTTCCGGCTTGTATTGTTTCCCATAAATTTCGAAAAGCTGCTTTTGTCATATCAGGGTGACGAACTATATTATGAGGTTTGCCTATAAGTTCTTCTCGTGTGTAACCGGCAACTTCACAAAATATATCGTTAACATAAGTAATTATTCCTTTAGGGTTGGTTTTTGAAACTAATGCAACTTTATCAATGGCTTTCATTTGAGCTTGCATTTCATTATTTTTACGCTTAATCTCCGTATTCGTATCATGCAACTGCTCTTGTGTTGCTTGCATTTCTTCTAGGTTTTGTCGCATTTCTTCTTCGGTTGCGGCAAGTTCTTCTGTTTGTTGTTGCGATTGTTCTAATAATTCTTGAGTTAATAAATTTGTTTTTGCTGCTGATAGAGTAGAAGCAATACTCTCGGCTAATTTCTCAATAAATTTAATTTGATAATCCTCGTAAATATTAAACGATGCCAACTCTATAACACCAAAAACCTCTTCTTCTATTTTAAGCGGAACAATTAAAATACAATTTGGATTTGCATCGCCCAAACCTGAGGTTATATTTATATAATTATCAGGGACATCTGTCATAAAAATACTTTGTTTTTCTATTGCACAGGTTCCTACTAATCCTTCGCCAAGTTTTATTTGTTTTTCGGCATATTTTTTTCGGTTATAAGCATAAACTGCTTGCAGTTCTAGTATTATATCATCTTTGTCATTATCGTTTAATAAAAACAAACCTCCTTGGTTAGAATTTGTGTATTTTACCAAATTTGTAATAATTTCGGTAGAAAATGCTTCGATATCAGTATTATTACTACGCAATATTTCTCCAAACTCTGCAAATCCTTTTGTAGCCCAAGCCCGTTTTTCTTCTTCTTGTTTATTTTTTTCTTGTTCTTTTTGTGCTTTAAGTAAGTTTTCTTTCATTTTAAGCAACGAGTTGCTTAATTCGTCTTCTTTATTTACATTATCTAAACTAACATTTAAGTTACCTTTACCAATTTCGTTGGCAAAGTTTGTTGTAGTTTTTAACCTTTCGAGCATAATTGAAAACGAATTGTAAATTTTTTCTATTACCCCAGTATTATTATTAGTAGTAGTATTCAACTTGCCTTTCGCAAGTTCTTCAATATCTATTGATAGCTTATCAATAGGTTTTATAACTATCCAATTTATACCAAGATAGGCAATAAGTATAATTAACGATATAACAATAAAAGCTTGTATTATATTTCTTATTAACTGATGTTTTACATAAGCAACATCATCTGATAAATCAACTTGCATAACAACAACACCTATTATATTTTTAGAAAAGTCAATAATTGGTGATATTACACAAGCACAATTTCCCTCTATCTTATATTTATCTTTTTCAATATCGGTAAAAACAAAATCTTTATCTTTTAACAAACTGCTATCATAATTTTTCGATGCATTAAATATTGAGAAATTATTAATAGTATTTATGGTGCTAATACTCAAATTATCAATAAGTTGCGATTTTTCTTCGCTAATATATATAGCATAAGATTGTTTATTATTATCGCTAAATATACGGTCGAATACAAGAGTAAACGGAAAAAATGTTTCAACCGAGCCTACATAATTATTTTTTTTATCAAAAACAGGGGCTATTCCTCTAATTTGATATCCTCCTCTACCTATTTCGATAGTTTTAACAGGTTCATGAGTCTTACTAACATATAAAATAGATTGCCTAAAACTTGACAAATCATCGCCATTTTTATCTGTCCAAGAGCGAAATAGGGATGTTGCAGGCGGTATATGAAAATGTATTTTTTGCTCAAATCCTACATCCTTAGAAACCCCATTAATAATTGGCATAACATTACGCTTAATAATTGAACGAGCCGAATCTAGATTGCCTGCTTGCTTATATACACTATATGCCCATTTAACCGACGAAAAATTTGCATACATAGACGATGTTAACATTGTTGCATTAGAAATGGAACTAATTTTATTTTTCATTAATAAAGTTAGTTCTTTAGCTTTATCTAAACCGTTTTGTTGAAATTTCTCCTCATTCATTAATTTTATTCGTGTAAATGCAATTGACATTACAATAATAAAAATTATAACAATAGGGACAATTAGTTTAAATACAATAGTAGAAGTAATTTTTCTCATTTTTCTCATTTCTTTTTAAAAACTATTTTACATATAGTTAATAAGGAAAATCAAAAATAAGCAAAAACATCAATCTTTAAACATCAAAAATAAACAGTTAGTCAAAATTAACATTAAAGAAATATACCAAATATAAAACATCGAATTATGTCATTTTTTACCTTTATTCACAGGTTGTTAACGGTTGTTTTATTGTTTTCTAAAAAATAAAAAAACATCTACTTTATTAACAGTTTATTTTAATTTTCAGGCTATTCCAGATTTCCTGTGGGTATATGTTTAATACCAAATTGAACCAAAATACTCTATACAAATCATTTCTTTTTCCCTTTATTTTCGTTACTAAAGCTAAGTTCATTCAGGTATTCCATCCCATATTTCAATATCATCAATCCATTGATGTTTTGGGTTTGCATCACCGTAAATTTGATTTAATATTATAAAATCAATTGGCTTAGAATTTCTTGTTGTTGAACCATTATAATCTGCGATTATTTTATGATTTATTTTCCAAAATGTCCTTCCATCTGAATCGTCGCTCCACTTCCAGTAGAATTCAGTTAAAAACCATTCATTTTCGGGAACTGCTATATCATAATTATCAAACTCCCATATTGCATTTTGAGGGTCTTTATCTCCTTGTATATGCCAATAAGGATTTCCATTCAAATCAGTGTAGATAAAAGCAATTAGTCGGTAACCTGTTCCAGTGCCGTTTCCTAAATCATAATCTTTTGTTTTGTATTCAAAAATTGCACGCCATTTATCTGGTTGGTGTAGGCTAGCACTATCCAATTTCATCCAAAATTTGATATATAGGTCTTTTTTTCCATTAGTAATATCTAAGATTTCGTAAGGACATTGTGTGTCATCCAGAAATTCGTAATTCTCTTTTTGAAAAAGCACAGTCGTAGAATCTCCATTATGTCCGATTACACGTTGAAGTTCGGCAAATGTCGCTTGATGATTATCATCAGAAATATAGTGTAACCCACTATTGGTTGATCCTAATATATCAATAGGCCAACTAAAACCAGTTTCATTATCAGTACCTTTGATGTAT
Organism: uncultured Bacteroidales bacterium; assembly: GCA_947311115.1. Classification (GTDB taxonomy): domain Bacteria; phylum Bacteroidota; class Bacteroidia; order Bacteroidales; family JAFGXI01; genus DYMG01. The sequence continues at coordinate 43,801 of CAMZKE010000014.1, forward strand.
CGGTAATCTTCATTATCTACATAAGCCGTATTATCTATATAAACTCCACTTTCAAATCCAGACTTAAATAATAGTTTCGGTTTTAATGGAATTTCGGTTGGAGATTCCTTTTTGCAAGAAATACTTAATACGATTACTACAATTATTACAAACAAGAAGCTGTTTTTCATATATTTCTTTTTATGTTTAATAACGATACGTGTATGAAAATGTAGCGAAAGGCAAAGCGAATATATTTCGGTTGTCAAAGTAGCCAAATTTGCAAGCTTTTAAAGTAGTCAAATCGTAGATTTGGCGGGGCATAGTATGAGCTACACTGCCTAAATACCCACTAAAATCGCTATTTTTTATACACATTGCTAGCACTTGTTATTTATTTTTTCAATTCACTAATTTCTTTTTTTGTTAATCCTGTTATTTCACTAATTAAAGATATATTTAAGCCTTTTTCAAGCATTTTTATAGCATCTTCAATTTTTCCTTCAATCTTTCCTTCAATCTTTCCTTGTTGTTTTATTCTATCTTCTGCCTCAATTTTTAAAGTCCATTCCATACTTGCTTGATAATGCAAATTTTCGAGGTGTTTCTGGTATTTTTTTTGTTCATCTTCCGATAAATTATCTACACGCCAAAGTTTACGTACTTTATCAATCCCTTGTGCTGTAAAATTATCTTTTACTTCATTGTTTTTTAAGTAATAAATCCATTGGTCAAGATTATCTTTTGCTGAATTGTCAAATTGATTAACCTTAATTACATAATATTCAGGTAATATTTCAAATGGTTCTGTTTTTCCAAGTATTTCAGATTGTTTTGCAGAAAGCATTAATTTATCAGATTTGTGTAATCCAA
>CAMZKE010000015.1 GCA_947311115.1 uncultured Bacteroidales bacterium
TTAAGCCATTAAAACCTTTACGCATATCTACCGGCGATAGATAAAAATAATAAATGTGTTCTGTGCCCAATCCTAACATAAATAATCTGTTTTTTATTAGATGCTAAAGTCAGACTAATTTTTGTTTGGTGCAATATGTACTTTACTGAACGCTTACGCTAATTGTACTTTTTGTTGGTATGCTTGGCGATTATATTGGTTTAGATTTAACCTTTAAAATAGCTGCAATTATCGCTTTTCTTGCCGTTCCTACAATTTACTTTTTACCTAAAGATTAGTTTATATATTTTTTGAAATGAACTTTTTTGAAATATAGTTGTATTTATTGTGTAGTTCGAACTATTTAACAATTTTACGTACTAAAAAATTACATAATGAAAACAATATATTTATTTTTATTAATCTCATTAACAAGTTTTAACTTTGCTCAAGTGCAGATTAAATCATTTGCCGATAAAAAAGAATCGCAAAATTTTTATACAGAACAAGCGAAATTATGGAAATCTGAAATTGATAAAAATCCTAAAAATGCCAATGCTTGGCAAAACTACTATAAAGCAATTAGATACAACTTTAAGGTTTATGATGTTAACTCTCAAAAAGTATTAGATAATATTTTGGTTGATATGCAAAAAGTATTACCAAATTCGTTTGAGTATAATTATTTGATGTATTATAATTCTACAGATTGGAGTGAAAACATTGAATATATTGAAAAAGCATATAAAATTAATCCTAATAATGTTGAGCTATATCCGAGCCTAATTACATGCTTTGAGGTAACAAACCAAAAAGAAAAGCGAAATGATATTTTAAAACGATGGTATAAATCAAATACTTTAGAAACCTGGAAATATTATTTAAATTATAACGCTTTAGCTTTTTTAGATTCAAATGCAATTATTTTTTCATCTGGTGACAACACTATTTATCCTAAATTATTACTACAGCAGGGAGGTAATATTAGAAAAGATGTTAAAGTTATAACTCTACCATTTATTATTTACAACAATGGTTATTACTATAATTATATACTTAAAGAGCTTGATATTGATAATTTTAATGAAAAAAATATTGAAATTGATGAAAAATCGGATACTCCTAAATATTTACAAATGGCAATTGCTAAAATTAAATATATAATTGAAAATACAAACCGCCCAATTTATTTCGACTACAATTATTATCCTAAAATAACACCTGCATTTAGCAAAAATCAGTATTTAGAGGGTGTTGTATATAAATATAGTAAAGAGCCATATAATAATATAGCTATTATAAAACGAAATTTTGAAAATAATTATTTGTTAGATTATATAAAAACAGATATTGAAGTTATAAAATCGAATGTGCCGGAAGCTTATGGATATGGGTATATTATGCCATTAGATGTATTATATAATTATTATAAAGATGCCAATAACACTTTTAAACAAGAGCAAACTAAACGGCTTATTTACAAAATTGGCAAAAAATGTGGTTTACTCGATAAAATAAAAAAAGTTTACGAATCTGAAAAATAACACCTATGAAATATACAATTATAATATTAATAATGATTGCAATAGTTGCAAAATCACAAAAATTAGAGCAAATACAATCTATTGTTAATCAAACTAAAGATTCTGTTTTTTATAAAGAACAAGCTAAACTATGGGAAATAGAAACAAAAAAATCTTCAAAAAATGCAAATGCGTGGTTCAATTATTATAGAGCCGTTAAGTATGGTAATTATACTCGACATATCTATTCAAATAAGAATTTAATTACTATTATGGATAAAATGAAAACTGATATTCCTAATAGTTTTGTATATAATTATTTAATGTATTATAATGGTGGTAACAACAAAAAATATGCAAATTATTTGCTAAAAGCATATAAAATTGAACCTGAAAACCCAATAGCATACCCATCGCTTGTAACATATTGTGATATTGTTGGAAATACAAAACTAAAAAATGAAGTTCTAATTCGGTGGTATAATTCAAATACTTATCCGGTGTGGAAATTGTATAATGCATATAATTCATTAATTGGCTTAGATAAAAACTCAATAATTATTAGTAATGGTGATAACAATGTATATGCTAAGCAATTACTACAAGCAACTAAAAAGACACGAACAGATGTTAAACTGATTTTAATGTCGCTTTTATACATCGATAATTATTATCAAAAAACCTTAAAAGAGCTTAAAATATCTGCCAAATTTGAAAATTTTAACCAATTTGCACAACAAAACACTAAAATTAATGGTCAAGAATTAATGAATTTATTATTAGCGAAACGTGTTGAATATATTGCTTCATCAATAAAAAATAAATCGGTATATATTGATAATTCGGGAATAGAACAAGTTGAAGAATATTTAAAAGATAAGTTATATTTAGAAGGAATAGTCTATAAATTTTCAGAAAAAGAATATGATAACACAGCTAGAATGCAACAAAATTTTGAACAAAAGTATTTATTCGATTTTATTAAATTTAATTATAAGCCCTTGAATAAATACTCTTCGCAAAAATATGTAACCGGAAGTTATTTAACATTTTTAACCGAGCTTTACAATTTTTATAAATTAAGCTATGATATAAATAACAAAATAAAAGTTGAGAAATTGCTAAAAATAATTGCTAAGAATATTGGTATTGAAACCGAGATACACAAATTAATTAATGAATAAAAAAAGTATCATAATCAGCGATGAAGAATTATTAAAGCAATTTTGCGAAGGTAACACATTGGCTTTCGAAAATTTGTATAGCCGTTATTATGCAAAATTGCTTTACTTCATCACACAAATGCTTGGCAATACCGAAAATGCAAAAGACATATTACAAGAAGTATTTATTAAAATTGTAGAAAATAAATGTAAATTCGATTTTAATCGAAAATTTTCGGTTTGGATATACTCTATCGCAAGCAATATGTGTAAAAATAAATTTAAACATAATGCTGTAGTTAAAAAAGCTGCTAACGAAATTTTATATACTACAAGCAAAATAGAAGAAGTAAACACAACAATCAACGAAAAAAAAATAGCAATACGCAATGCAATTAAAAAGCTTGATATTAAACACAAACAAGTATTTATTTTAAGACACAGCTATTCGTTTAGCTTTAAAGAAATTGCTAATATTTTAGAAATATCAGAAGGAACCGTTAAATCAAGAATGTTTAATTGTATAAAAAAAATATCGGAACAAAAAGAAATACAGGAGGTAAAATAATGGACGAAAAATTATTACATTTATTAGAAACAAAAAACTTTTCGCAGCTAACTGCTAATGAAAAACAATTTGTATTACAAATTATTACAGAGCAAGAATATAATGAGCAACATAATATTTTATTAATTTCTTCAGAAATTATTGATGAAGATATAATGACAATCCCTATCGATAAACAGCTGCTTTATAAAGTGCTAAAACAAAATAAAATCACATCTATTATTAACTACAAAGTGTCTTTAATAAAAATAGCTGCTGTATTTTTGGTTGCGATGGTTTCTTACCATATAGTTATGGCTCATATATACAACTCAAACCAACAAGAACCATTGGTTGTACACAATACCGATACAATTTATAAGATTGAAAAAGTTTATAATACTGATACTGTTTATCTAACCAAATATAAAACAAAAATTGTAAAAAAAGACTGCGATAAGTTAATTCCAAAAATTGCACAATCAACATTTGATACGCAAATAAGTAAAGAAAAATTTGAGTATTACAAAAAGAAAATAGCATACGATTTACAAAACAATAAAACTCATAGAAAAGGGAAAAGTTTAAGTAATCAAACAAATATTTTTAGAGATACTCTATTTCCTGTTGAAGACAATGTTTTTGTTGGGCTGGAGTGATAAATTATTTTTTAGGATTTAAAATTTTCATTAACGTATCTGTTACATTTGTTGCAATAGTTTGTCTGCCTTTTTCCGCATAATGTTCCGTTGTCCAATCTTGGTCAATAAATTGTTCGTTTTCTACACTGTTTAAGTTATCTACTACAGTTACGCCTTTTCTTTGGTAATAGTCAATTAATAATTTTCTATTATATTCTAGAAAATATAATATATCATTGCCTAATAATTCTTTTGCACGTTGGGTATTCTCAGCCATTAAGTTAAATACTAATTTCCAATTTCTTTTTTTCGCAATTTCAACAATTTGGTCGAAATCTTTAATTCTTGGGCTTTTTAATGTATCTATTTGAAACGCATAGGCTTTTATGTAATGGCAAGTTAAATTTTTTAGTTCAAAATTTTTTGTTCCATCAGGATTTAGTACTCCTTTATGCCAAACATAACCTTCCCAATCTTTTAAATTATCAAAATCAAATTTAAAAGGTAAATTATATTTATCGTGTTTCCATTTATGTTTAAACTGTCGTTCTCTTTCTTTTTTTGTTTTAATATCATAAGCTTTAAACGATAACATAAACCTATTTATCAATGGTGGATAAGGTCGAAGTAATACTAAACTTTTTTGAATAGCTGTTTCTAAGTCTGAATAAATCCATTGTGCATTAAACGACCTTAAATTTAAAGTAACTATGAGTGTTTTAAGTTTATTTGTTTTTGGAATATGAGAAATAAGTACTTTATATACATCAGCATGACTTGCAGGTTTTGTTATATCATAAATTTTTAATTTTGGGAAATTATCTGCAATAATTGTTGAAATCGCTCTTTTATCTTTATCATCGCCACGAACAGTGGTGTTTGATGATTCGCCTAAATATACTATATCTGCATTATCAGGTACTTTTCTTACTAAATTTATAATATCAGAATACTGTTGAATATCTTTTTCAAAAAAGTAAACTTTATATACGTAATTTGATACTACTAAAAATATTATTAAGTAGATAATTCTTATTATTATTTTTGTTATTATGCTCATAACTAGAATTGAAAATATATAAATGCGAAATTATCTACTCCGGCAAAAGCAATTATTGCAAAAATTAAAATGCTGTATAATGCCCATCTGTATATACTATTTAATTTACTTATTGATTTATCAAACCTACTGTTGTACATAGCAATATCGCTAATTATGAATAAAATTAGAAAAATTACAGTAATAATATTAATATTTAATGAGGATTTAATGTCGCGCGAAGTATCAAAAATATATGAAAAAATATTTAGTGCTTCTGCAAAACTTTGACTTCTAAAAAATACCCATATTAAACTAATTAAAATAAATGTTTTTAATGATAAAAGTATATGTTTAAATGAAAAGTGAGAATCAATCTGTTTTATTTTAAATATACTGTTAAATAGTTTTTCTAACAAATAAAATAATCCGAACAATGTTCCCCAAATAATAAATGTTGTGTTTGCACCATGCCATATTCCACTTATAACAAAAACAATAAAAATATTTAAAGCCCAACGATAAATTTTTACTCTATTACCCCCTAATGGATAATATAAATAATCTCTAAACCAAGTAGATAACGATATATGCCATCTTTGCCAAAATTCTGAAATATTTCTTGCAAGATATGGTGTTTTAAAATTATTCATTAATTTAATCCCCATAATTAAAGCACTTCCAATGGCAATAAGCGAATATCCATAAAAATCGCTATAAATTTGAAATGAGTATAAAAATATTCCTATTAATATGTCTATTGAGCTATAATCTTGTGGAGTAAGATATATTTTGTCAACAATTGCAGAAATATTATCAGCAATAACCATTTTTATAAAAAGCCCATAAAGTATTAGTCTAAGTCCATTTACTAAATTATTGTATGAAAAATAATGTTTTTCTTTTAATTGTGGTGTTAATCGAGAAAAACGCTCTATTGGTCCGGCAACTAACTGAGGAAAAAATGAAACATAAAGAGCAAAATATCCTAAATGTTTTTCGGCTTGTTGCTTCCCCAAATACACATCTATTGAATAACTTAGTGTTTGAAAAGTATAAAAACTAATACCAACCGGTAACAGAGCTTTCATTAAAGGAGGCTCAAATGAAATGCCAAAATTTGAAAATATAGATGTAATACTTTCTGAAGCAAAATTAAAATATTTAAAGGCAAATAAAAGTCCCAAATTTGTAACTAAACTAATGATTAAATACGGTTTTCTATCCTTCTTATTCGGCAACTTTGCCATTTTTAGTCCACTATAATAATCAATTAATGTTGAAAAAATTATTAGAAAAATATACTCTATTTTCCAACTCATATAAAAATAATAACTTGCTGCTAACAATAATATCCACCTATATTTATTAGGTGTAAGAAAATAACAAAATATAACTATTGGGAAAAATATTAAAAAGTCTATTGTATTAAATAACATTATCAGTAATTAATTAACCCATTTACTCACAAAATATAACACTACTACAGCAAGTAAAACACTTATTAAAATATTAGCAATGCCGAAGAAATAGCTATGATGTTTTATTAACTCTATACTTTCGTAACTAAAAGTAGAGAAAGTGCTAAAACCTCCACAAAATCCGGTTACTAAAAAAGCTTTAATACTACCAGATAAAGGTTCTTTTTCATGAAAATAATATAATAAAACTCCCAGAACTAAAGTCGCTAAAATATTTGATATTAATGTTCCTTCAGGATTAATTTTTGTAAAACGACTTGTTGTTAAATACGACACACCAAAACGAGCCATACTACCAAAACCTCCTCCTAAAAAAACTGCTAACCAAAGATTCATGTGTTATTGTTATGCAAAAACTATTAAAATCTGATTTTTTTCTACTGCATCACCTTCGTCAACAGCTATTTCAATAATCTTACCGGTTGTTGGCGATTTTAAATTATTTTCCATTTTCATCGCTTCTAAAATCATTAAATTATCACCTTCTTTTACTTCTTGGCCTACATCTACTAATATTTTAAATACTAGACCCGGCATAGGTGCTTTAAGCTCGTTAACTTTCTTGGATGTTAAATTATCCATACCAAGTTTTTTCAAAAGAATATCTATTTCTGTATTTACTTTTGAAGTATAGTTTTGCCCGTTAATATTCAGTGTTACAGAATTATTTTCGTTATCTAACTCAACAACTTCAATGTTATACGATTTATTATTATGCAAAACGTGATACGAACCTTCTTTAGATTCATGCACATCTAACTCAAAAGATTTACCATTTATTTCACCTTTATTTGCTTGTTTTTTATCAATAGAAATCTGAAATTCTTGTTCTGCAATATTAACTGTGTACATATTTATTATTTTTTTGCCTAAATTACTAAATTTATACCGATTTTTGCAAAAAATATTTAAAATGAAAAAAGTATCAAGTATATTATTTATTGCAGTTGTTTTATTGTTAATATCATGTAACAATAATAAGCAAAATTATTTTGCAAATAGTGGCGTAGCTCATGGAACATTTTATAATATTCAATATCAATACACAAGCGATATACAAGACGACATTGAAGCACAAACACGAATTGTTGACACATCGCTTTCTACGTATATTCCAACATCAATAATATCGCAAATAAATCAGGATAAAGAAAATGTTATTTTAGATTCACTTTTTACAAAAGTTTTTAATTGCGGCAAAGATGTTTATAAAAAAACCGATGGAGCTTTCGATATGACAGTTACACCAATTGTAAACGCTTGGGGTTTCGGTTTTACCGATTCAACTCACGTTGATAGTACCATAATTGATAGTTTATTACAATATGTAGGTTTCGATATGATAAATATTGAAGACAACCATATTAAAAAAACAAAAAAAGGTATAATGCTTGACGGAAGTGCAATAGCAAAAGGCTTTTCAATTGATTATGTTTCGGAGTATTTAGAAAGTTTAGGTGTAAAAAATTACCTTGTTGAAATAGGTGGAGAAGTACGAACAAAAGGAGTTAATAAAGAAGGTAAAATTTGGACTGTTGGTATTGATAAACCAATTTTTGATGAATCGGCAAGTAATAGAGAATTACAAGAAATAATATCGCTAAAAAACACAAGTATTGCTACAAGCGGAAATTATCGCCAATTTTATTACAGAAACAATGTAATGTATTCGCATACAATTAATCCAAAAACAGGCTACCCTGTAGAGCATAGTATTTTAAGTGCCTCAGTAATTGCACCAAACTGTATGACTGCTGACGCTTACGCTACTGCATTTATGGTTTTAGGTGTAGATAAAGCATTAAACATTGCTAAAGAAGATTCAACTTTAGAAACATATTTAATTTATCAGAATACTGATGGAGGTGTTTCGGTAATAATGACTGATGGGTTTAAAAAATATATTTTGAAAAACTAATATCAATTTGTATATTTGTTATAAACAACATTAAAACAACAAGTCATGATAACTAGAATTTTTAATTCAGAAAAGGGCATTCTTGAATCTAAATTTGAAGGTGAAATTTCGATAAATGAAGTTACCGAATATATTTTATCGCTAAGTGAAGATAAAACTTTACCTAAAGTTTTAAAGATATTTACTGATGCTTCAAACGCTACTTTTGATGAAAACGTAGTGCCTAATGATTTAAAAAAACTTGTTGAAGCAAATTATAAATCGCTTTCAGTTAGAGATTCAATTTACGATGCCTTTATCGTAAGCAAACCAATAGAAATGGCTTTAGGTCAATTATATATGGAGTTTAGCAAATCTGAGAATTATTATTTCAATTTGTTTTCAACAAAAGAAGCTGCTGTTAAATGGCTAAATAGTTAATACACATAAGTTTTTGTAAAAAATAAAGCCACCAAATATAAAATTTGATGGCTTTATTATTATATAAAATTACTTTATTCCCAGTTTCCTGAGTTATTATTAGCTTCGGTTAACGAACCAACCTTAAGAGTATCGTAAATATCGAAAGGAGCAACATCAACAGCTTCAAAAACTTTTACCTTTACACCACCGGTAGCAGTATCTCCTGTAATAATTGTACCGGCACCTAATTTAAATTCAATTTTATTGGTGTAAGGTATATATTTTAAAGAATCAATTGGGTAATTTTTAGGAAAAATAGAATCAAGTACAGCAACTTTAATAGTATCTCTAACCACAAATCCCATTTCAACAGCTCTTTCAGCCGTTAAAGTATCAGGCAGTTTACGTAAAATTATTCCAAGTTCAATAGCTTTTTGTTCTGTTAAAGTATCCTCGTTGTAGCTACCCATATTCCTCACAAGTAATAAAGAATCGTATTTTACAAAATTTATTAATGAGTCAAAATTTCCTGTGAAATTTTTGTAGCGTTCTTTATATGCTACTTGAGCAGTTCTAATATCTTTTAATCTGGTTATTACTTTTGCATATCTTTTAGCTTTTTCTTTATTAAAAGCTATTGGTTTTGCAATTGAGTTGTAATCAACATAAGTAAATCCTACAATTAAAATTAATAAAACAGCTATAATAGGAATTTTTAACTTTTTAATATTTGTTATCAATCCTACAGTAATTTTATCAGATAAATTTACAGCAGATTTTGACAATCCTACCATTCCGAACATATTACCTACACCAACAAGCATTTTTAACAATCCAAAAAATACTGCAACAATCAAAGTAATAATTAATATTGCGTATGCAACATTTACCAATAAGCTTAATAAAAAGTCCATTTTCTAAAATTTTTGTAAGTATGCAAATTTATAATAATTTCATAAATAATAATTCTTTATCTACAATTTTTTATCTTATTTTGAAAAATAATCGAAAATAAAACAAATTAAGGTAATGTTGGAGGAGCATATTAAACAAAATATTTTACAAAATTTAGAATTTGAGCCAACATCAGACCAAAATAATTTTATAAATAAATTGTCAGAATTTATATTACCAACAAGTAAAACTTCTATTTTTTTACTTACCGGCTATGCAGGAACGGGAAAAACAACAGTAATAAGTGCATTTGTAAATACATTGAAAAAGTTTAAGCAAAAATCATTAATAATTACTCCAACAGGTAGAGCTGCAAAAGTTATTTCGGCATATTCTAAAAAACCTGCATACACAATTCATAAAAAAATATATAGGCAAAAATCATCAAACGACGATTTTGGTAAGTTTTTATTAGGCGAAAATTTATATACAGATACAATGTTTATTGTTGATGAAGCTTCAATGATATCAAATAATTCAGGAGGCTCAATTTTTGGCTCAGGCAGGTTGTTAGACGATTTAATAAAATTTGTTTTTTCTGGTGAAAGATGTAAATTAATAATTATTGGCGATGTTGCTCAACTTCCTCCGGTAAAATCTAATTTAAGCCCTGCATTAGATAAACAAGAGTTAGAAAGTTATGGTTTTGATGTTATACACGTAAATCTTACTCAAGTAGTAAGGCAAGCTCAACAATCGGGTATATTAAATAATGCCACAAATATACGTAGTAAAATTACGCTAAAAGAAACAGGCTTTCCTAAAATTGATGTTAATAATTATACCGATATTCATAAAGTTAGTGGAGAGAATTTAATTGAAGAAATAACTTCGTGTTATGATAATTTTGGGAGTGAAAATACTATTATCGTAACGCGTTCAAATAAGCGTGCCAACCTTTTTAATCAAGGTATAAGAAATTCTGTGTTATACCAAGAAGAAGAAATTTCTACAGGCGATTATTTAATGATTGTAAAAAATAATTATTTTTGGTTAGAGCCTAATAAACGTACTGATTTTATTGCAAATGGCGATATTGTACGTATTACCAGAATAGGAAAATATGAAGAACTTTATGGCTATAGATTTGCAAATATTGATGTACAATTTCTCGATTACCCCGAGCTTGAAATATCAACAAAAATAATTTTAGATACCTTAAATATTGAAACAGCTTCGTTATCTAGCGAAGCAAATAAAGAGTTTTATTATAAAGTTGCAGAAGATTATGCTCATATAAAAAGCAAAAAGAAACGCTTTGAAGAGATTAGAAAAAACCCTTATTTTAATGCCTTACAAGTTAAATTTGCTTACGCCGTAACTTGTCATAAAGCACAAGGTGGGCAATGGGAAAATGTTTTTATAGACCATGGGTATATTACTGATGATGATGCTAATACAGAGTTTCTACGATGGCTTTATACTGCATTTACTCGTGCTACTAAAAATTTATATTTGGTTAATTTTAAAAAAGAATTTTTCGAATAGATTCTATTATCATGAGTGTGTTATATTTTGATGCCAATAATTAAAATATCGTCAATTTGCTCAAAATTTCCTTTCCATTCATTATGATAACTATCTAATAACTCTTTCTGTTGAGTCATAGTTTTATCTTTATTAGTAATTAAAAGCTCTTTTAAAGCTTTGGTTTTTAGCCTTTTTCCTTTTTTTCCACCAAATTGATCGGCATAGCCATCAGAAAACATATATAAAATATCCCCTTTGCTAAGTTTAAATTTATAAGAACTAAATGTTTTCATTTTACTATAAATAGAAATAGGCATTTTGTCGGGTTTTATTTCGTAAAAACCTTCTAAACCTAACAGGTTGTCAAAATCTGTTAGGTTTCGTTTATCATTTGTAATTACATAAAGAGGGTTATTTGCTCCCGAAAATTGTAGTGTATTAGTCTCGTGGTCAACAGATATTATTGCCATATCCATACCGTCATTTTGTTCACCTAGTTCTCCTTTTTGTTTTAATGAATGTATAATTTCTTTTCTTAAAACAGATAAAATTTCAGATGTATCAGTAATTAATTCTTTTTCAACAATATCTCTTAACATTGAAGAGCCAAGCATACTCATAAATGCACCCGGAACGCCATGTCCTGTACAATCTACAGCAGCAACAATAGTTTTATTATTTACATTTGCCCACCAATAAAAATCTCCTGACACTTTATCTTTAGGTTTATATAAAATAAAATAGTCTGAAAAATATTTATTCAATAAATCATCTGTTGGTAAAATTGCTTCTTGAAGTTTTGTTGCATAATTTATACTTTGGTTCACTTCTTCATGTTTTATTTCAAGCTGTTTTTTTGTTTTGTTTAATTCATCTCTTTGTGTAGTAATTTCCTCTATCAACTGTTTTAATTCCTCATTGTTTTCTGATAATACATTTTTTTGCCTATTAATTAATAGTTGCTGTATAAATGTTTTACGCGTATATATTTCAATTAAATAATTACCAATAATAAGCGATAATGCAATTGTTATTAGAAAGAACATATTACTGTATAAATCTAATTGTGTAAGATTTTGTATAAATTTAGCAACAATAAAATAAGATACTATTGTAATAGTATAATTGAAAATCATATATACTACTCGTATTCTCATAGCTATGGCAGCAGTCATAATTAATGTAATTCCGACGTAATAATGGTTAAATGAGTATTCTTGAATTGTACTTGTATATAAAAGTAATATTACAGCAATATTTATTAATAAGTTGATGAATGTTGAAATATATTGGAAATTAGTGATAAAGAATTTATTCTTCTTTACAAAAATAAACCCAATAACACTAGGTAAAACAACCATAAAAAAACGTAATATCCATTTTGTTTTATATGTTTGTGGAGAGCTATAATAATCGAAAGCAAAATATGGAAAAGCGATAATAACTATTATAAATAATGTAAACTTAAAAATAGATATTGCTTCTTTATTATAATGATAAGAAAAATCTTTATTTTGATTTTTATCTAAATACGGAAGTTTAACGTATTTAATAAAAGATAATATACCCGTATATAATTTAGATGTCATTATTATAAGCTAGCTTATTATTTATTGTTATATTTATTTAGGTATTAAATATAGAGATAATTGTCTTGTTTTCAAACTTTATTTATTACCGTACATTTTTATTATGTAATTTTCAAAATTTTATGACGTTTGTTTGATTAGTATAATATCACTAAATTGCAAGCAATTATAAAAACAAAATACAATGAAAAAAATTACATTTAGTATTATTATCTATTTATTAGTATTTGCGGGTGTTAATAAAATATTTTCACAAGTTAGTATTGGAGGAACTCCTGCTAGTTTTTCAAGAAATATTGATTTATCAAGCATAGACAAGGTATATTTACAAGCACCAAGTTTATCTGAAATGGAAAAACAAGACGATTTTTCTGAAAAAAATGGAATAGAAAAAAGAATAGGTGTATCTGTTACAGCAGAGCTTTCGCCAAAAAATTCAGGTACATGGACAGAATTGAATAATGGTAGTAAAATTTGGCAATTAGAAATAATATCGAAAGGAGCAAAAGCAATAGGTTTATACTATGATAAGTTTGAAATACCACGCGGAGGAAAGTTATTTATTTATTCTGAGGATAAAAAGCAATTACTTGGAGCATATACAAATATAAATAACCCTAAAAAACAAGAGTTTGCAACTGAATTTATTTATGGTGATAAGTTAATTCTAGAATATAATCAACCTGCTTTTGTTAAGCAAGAATTAAATATTTATATTGGTGAAATATCATATATTTATCGTGGAGTGGCAGGTTTTGATAAAAATACTAATTGGACAGAGCCTTCTGACGATTGCGAAGTAAATATAAATTGTACACCTGTTGGCGATAATTGGCAAGATGAGAAACGTGGTATTGCACGAATAGTTTTAAAAAATGGTTCTGATTATTTCTATTGTACAGGAACACTTATAAATAATACAAATCAAGATTGTACGCCATATTTTTTAACAGCCTATCATTGTGGTGGCGATGCTTCTGCCGAAGACCATAACCAATGGATGTTTTATTTTAATTATGAATCAAACAACTGTACAACTCCTTCAAACGAGCCAAGTTCTAATTCAATAACAGGCTGTACCGTTAAAACTACAAGCGATATTAGCGGAGGTACCGATTTACAACTTTTAGAATTAAACACAACACCTCCTCAAGGATATAACCCGTACTATAATGGATGGGATAGAAGTACATCAGCATCACCCTCAGGTGTAGGAATACATCATCCGGCAGGAAGTATAAAAAAGATTTCTACATACACCTCAAGTTTGCAAACAGGTACATATTCAGGTGCAGCAACAAATGTACATTGGAAAGTTAATTGGAGTTCAAACTCAAATGGTTGGGGCGTAACCGAAGGTGGTTCGTCCGGTTCACCAATATTTAATAATAGCGGATTAGTGGTAGGTACATTAACAGGTGGTTTAGCTTCGTGTAGTGCTCAAAATGACCCAGATTATTATGGAAAAATGGACAAACATTGGGCTTATGGAAATCTTGAGACATATCTTGATCCTGCAAATACAGGTGTAACAAGTTTACAAGGAACAAATGTACCTTGTGGTAGTTCAACCGAAACTTGTGATACACTCGATGTATTTGGTTTAACCACTTCTAACACTGCTATATATACTGTATCCGATAATAATGGAGGAGGTTATGTTACAGGTACAAATGGTTATGGAGATACTCAAAAAGCTAATTTTTATAGTGCATCATTAAGCTCAAATAATTTTTTAACAAGAGCAATATTTTTCTTCTACAAAGCTACATCAGGCACTAATCCTAATATTACATTTACTGCATATAATAGCAATTCAGGTACTCCAGGGAGTGTAATTACAAGTAAAACAGTTTCTTTATCAGATATTGTTAATGCAGTTGATAATTTTGCAGGAAGGTATGTTGTTGATTTTGTTAATACTCAAGTAAGTGGTGATTTCTTTATTGGTTTTTCTTGTGGATTAAATATGGCTAATGGCGATACTATTGCTGTAATTTCAACGCAAGATGGTGAAGTAGGAGCTGATATTTCTTGGGAAGAATACAATGGCAGTTGGGGTAAATTATCAGATTCTTGGAATATGAATTTAGCACTTGCTATTTTCCCTGTAATGTGTCCTGATGCAAACTATGTTGATATAGTTGAAAACGAAAATAATGTATTTATATACCCAAACCCAACAAATAGTATTATTAATATTAGTGGAATTAATAACTTTGAACAGTTGCAAATTTATGATATGCAAGGTAAACTTGTGAAAAATATTAATAATTATACAAATACAATAAATGTTAAAGGTTTATTAACTGGAAATTATATAATTAAAATTATTTCTGACAAAACTGTTATAACTAAAAAGCTTATAATTAAATAATTATAAGCTTTTGTGAAGTGTCTATATAAGTCTTACCCGAATTATTCGTATAGTGAACCCGCATTATTCATATACACACCCTGTCTAAAAAAACGTATGAATAATGCGAGTTAAATTATCGGAACTGTTTTTTTGAATTTTATTTTGAATTTTCTAGTTTTTCGATTCGTTTTAGAAGTTCTTTATTTTGTTTAATTAGCATCTTAATTTCTTCGTCTTGTTTTATATTATCCTTTTTTAGTATATCAATATTAGCAATATTAGCTTTTAATTTCAAATTTTCTTTTTTTATAGCGTTAATATTTTTATTTAAACTAATAATTTGCATTTGTTGATTTTCAACAGCTTCAAGTGTTTCAAAACCCATACGAGTCATATTAATACCGCCTTTTTCTTTTTTTGCAGATGTTAACCAAGGTAAGTGCTTATGTTTCTTTATAAATTTTTCAATACTAGGAATATCAAAATCTTTATTATAATTTTTATTGAAAACAAAATCAGGTTTATCGTAAATTGTTGGAGCTCCAATACCACCATAATAAATATCACCGGTAATTCGAGCATCGCCATCAACTGTTAACAATTTATCCGGTGTATTTGTATTTATTCCTACATATCCACTTTTTAAAACAGTAAAAGCATTATGGGGTGTTAATATATTTCCGTCTGCAATAACAAATAAATCACTATTAATGTCAGTTGAATTTACAGGGGAAAATACTTCGTTATAAGAACCTATAACAAACGAGCCGGCTGATGTAGCATTTGTGCCTATCCCAAATGAAGCTGTTCCATTACCTTGAGCATGAGTGCTAATGCCTAAAGCAACAGATGCTTGGCCATCAGCAACAGTTGTTTCTCCAATAGCTAATGATGAGTTGCCGTTAGCAATTGTATTTGAACCCATTGCTATAGATGAACTTCCAAATGCATTAGTTTGATGCCCCATACTAAAAGAAGCATCTCCTTGAGATAAAGTTATATAACCCATTGATACAGCAAATATTCCGGAAGCTTTTGTATGATAACCCATTGCAATAGCATCGTGATTTGTAGCATAACAAGAATCACCCATTGCTATTGAATGATACGAAGTAGCATGAGATAAATGTCCCATTGCAATTGAAGCCTCGCCTGTTGCTTGTGTTTCTGTACCCATTGCGGTAGCATGGTCGCCCGATGCTAAAGTTGAAGAACCTAAAGCCAACGACGCAATTCCTGTTGCTTGTGTAGAATCGCCCATTGCAACAGATGTAAGTCCTGATGAAATTGTTTTGTAACCCATTGCAACACTCAAAGTGTCTTGTGCTTGAGTATATGCTCCTAATGCTAAAGATGCCACACCACTTGCTTTATTGTAAAAACCTAAAGCCATTGCTGATTCTGCACTTGCTGTATCGCCTTGCCCTAATACAAAAGAACCTTTTGCCAGAGCAGCAGATTCATGTCCAAAAGCATAAGTATTTGTGTCGGTGGCAATAACATGAGAACCAAAAGCGTAAGAATTTAAACCACTTGCAACAGAGCTATCACCTATTGATGTTGAGTTAAAGCCACGTGCAGTAGCTTTATAACCCATTGCTTGAGAAAAATCTCCTATACTCTTACTTTCAAAACCTGTTGCCCAAGAATTTAGACCTACACTATCAGCACTTTCTATTATTACTCTACCTGTTAAAAATGCTTCTTTTAAAGGATACCATACCATACGTGCCTCTGATGGATTAATAACATAAGCTGTATCAGCAGCATAAATATTCATATAATTATCTGGTAAAGTTTTATCTAAGCGGTAACCACCTATTGCAAAGCCACCTTTATCGTTATTTGCTTTGTTGGTATTTTCTTCTTTAATATAAATGCGCACACTATCAGGTGTAACACGCATATACTCGTTTGTTACAGATTTATCCAACCTATAACCACCTATTGCAAAACCACCTTTATCGTTATTTGCATACATTCCATTATCATCTCTAACATAAACTCTAACACCACCATCATAAACTGCAAAAATTGTTTGTCCGTCTTTGTTTTTTACTTCAAATAAAGGCAAAGTGTCGCTTACTGCACTGTCGCCCTGAACAACTAATTTACCCATTGGGTCTTCAATACCTACTCCAACATTTTTTACATTTGTGTTATAAATATCGTCGCCATGAGCTGCCCACTTACTTGTATAGTTGCCTAGATAAACCTGTCCGCCATCGGTTAAATAAAGCGTATCGTTACTAAAATTAAGTATCTGTTTATTTTGAATATCTTTTGCTAATAATGCAAAAGGTACAGATTTTAGTTGCGAGGTTCCTAAATCGGCATAATTTGTACTGCCTGTTACATCAACTTCAAGTTTTATAAAGTATGGTCCGTTTATCCAATTTATATCTGAAAAAACATCAGATGTAGTTCCTTCACCAATATTTAAATTTATTAAACCATATTGGTTTGTTGTTGGTGTAAAAGTTTCGGAATAAATATTTGTACCTGTTTGGCTTCCTTGCAAAATACTAATTTGCACGCCAACAGGTTGGTTTGCCAATACATTACCTGAGCCATCTCTAACTACGGCTTGGTATTTAAAACTCTCGGGGGTCTGTGCAAATATGCTTATATTAAGTATAAGTGCAATAATAATTAATAGTGTTTTTTTCATGATATATTTTGTTTTAAACAAAGTTAATTTATTAATCACTAATTACAAAGTAAAGTGCTTAAAATTACAATATTATACCGTTAGTTACGGAATTAATTTCTGTGTTTAACAGCAGTTTTTCATTTCTATATTTTAAAAGTAGCTGAGCAATTGCTAACACATCTTTCTCACAATATTTAACAATTCTAGCTAAGTCATTTTCTTGATAATAAACTTTATAAACCTGACTGCCGTCAATATCATCTTTTGGTGTTGGAATATTAAAAATTGTAGTAAGTAAATCTAACGATGTGTACGACTTATAATCGCCAAACTTCCACATTTCCATTGTATCTAAATGCTTAACTTCCCATGGTTTTAAACCAGAAATATTAAGTATTTTAGGTAACTTTATGCCATTAAGCAACATTCTGCGAGCAATATATGGATAATCGAATTCCTTGCCATTATGAGCACATAAATAATATTTATCTTTATTATAATGAGTATTTAACATTTCGGCAAAGGCTAAAAGTAATTCTTTTTCATCATCACCAAAAAACGATTTTAATCTAAATTCTTTTGTTCCATCTTTTTCACTAATAAAACCTGTTGAAATACAAACAATTTTTCCAAATTCAGCATAAATTCCGGCTTTACTATATATATCTTCTGATGTTTCATTATCAGAAATTAATCGAGATGCTTTTTTTGTCCACAATTGTTTTTCTTTTTCAGATAACATTTCAAATTTAGGATATAATGGTACGGTTTCAATATCTAAAAATAGTATTTCGTTTAAATTTAGTTTATAGAACATTTGGGTTTGTTTTAGTTATAAATTTTGCTTTATATGACTTTTTACTATATCAATTGCAACTTTGTTTTTTCCTCCTTGAGGAATAATTATATCGGCATATCGTTTACTAGGTTCAATAAATTGCAGATGCATTGGTTTAATTGTTTCGTGATATCTGTCCATAATTACATCGACACCCCAGCCACGTTCAGTTATATCTCTGTTTATCACTCTTATAAGTCTATCGTCGGCATCAGCACTTACAAATATTTTTATATCAAATAAATTTCTTAATTGTAAATTTGTTAGTACAAGAATTCCTTCTACAATTACCACTTTTTTAGGTGTAACAGTATTGGTTTCTTTAAGCCTTGTACAAGTTTTATAGGAGTATGTTGGTTCTTCAATATTTTTTCCTTTTATTAAATCGAACAAATGTTTCGTAAGTAAATCAAACTCAATAGAATCAGGGTGGTCGAAATTAATTTTTTTTCTATCTTCCATAGATAGATGTGAATTATCTCTATAGTAAGAATCTTGTGTTAAAACAGCTACTTCACCTTTTGGTAAACTTTCTATAATTTTTCTTACAACTGTTGTTTTTCCAGAGCCTGTTCCTCCTGCAATACCTATTACTAACATTTTTATCTATTTTTTTAATTTACACTCTACTTAGAATGTTTAAAATATAAAAACACCATTTTAGTTAAAAGCGAAAAAGGAATTTTTATTTTCTATAAAATTATGAATAATGTTTTAATGTTGCAATTTTTATCTTTTAAAGTAAATAAAAAATTAATGTAAAGAAGTGATAATCAACAACAATACATTAAAATTTATCGAAAACGCCCATACCAAAAAGTGCAAAATCATATTTTACAGGGTCGTTTTTATCGAAATTTTTTAAATTATTAGTAAGCTCTTCTACTGCTTGCCAGTCGTTTTGTTTTCTGGTTAGTAATCCTAATTTTCGTGAAACATTACCTGAATGCACATCTAAGGGCATCATTAAAGCAGAAGATGGAATATCCCAAATGCCAAAGTCAACACCATTATTATCGTTTCTTACCATCCACCTTAGGTACATATTTATTCGTTTTGCTGCCGATTTGTTTTCTACATTGGCAATATGTTTTGTTGTCCGTTTTGGATATTCTATTTCAAAAAATATATTTCTAAAATCAATAAGAGTATTTCTAATATTTTTATGAGTATTAAACGATTTTTCAAATATTTTTTTTAGCCCTCCATGTTTTGTATAAATATTTTTAAGCGATTTTATAAAAAATATACAATCTTCGCCATTAAATGTACGATGCTTAAAATCTACAAGTCTATTTAAATCATTATCTGTATGATTTAGCACAAAATCAACGGGTGAATTATCCATTAAATTAATAAGTTTAAGCGAATTATTAATTATCATTTTTCTATTCCCCCATGCTATTGTAGCTGCTAAGAAACCTGCAATTTCAATATTTTCTCTATCAGAAAACATTCGTGGAATTTGAATAGGGTCAGTTTTAATAAACTCTTCTTTATTAAATTCTATATATTTTTGGTCTAATAATTCTTTTATATCTTGTTTATCCATTTTGTGAAATAATAAAGCTCGTATTAACGAGCTTTTCAATTAGAGTTTATCTAGAAAGTCCGATTTCTACGTTGTTGCTCAAAATCCAAATCCTCAAATACATTAGTATTCTGCGGTTTGAATTTCTCTCACGTCTTGAACTCGAACTTTCTAGCTCAAACTCTCTACTTTATGGACGGACTTTAATTAGTAATATTTTATAATTATAAGAAAAATCTTAACCCAACAGATATTGCTGTTACATCTAAACCTAAGCCAAAATCATTAGTTTTTGTTTTGTTTTCCCAATTTACACCTGCTGTTGTACCTTCTGATTTTCTTGATAAACTTTGAAAGCTTAGTCCAGCCCATTTAGCTTCTAATGCACAACGGTCGTTTAAAAAATAATTAAATCCAATACTTAATTGTGCTGCAAAACTAAAAATTTTGGTAGGGTCATCGTCCTCAGTACCTGTTCCTGCATTATTCAAACGTAAATCTTTACTTGAGCCCATACCTATTGGTAAAGCAAATTCGGCAAAAGCAAAAGCGTGGTCACCGGTATTTTTATAATATCTAACAAAGGGTGAAATATAGAAAATTCCATCTTTTTGTATATTATCGAAAGTAGTATTGCCGGCACCTAATGCATCATACATTGTTGTTTTAGTAAAATCGTAACCAATACCTAAACCTGCACCAAGATTATCGTTAACCATATAACCAACTTCAGGTAAAAAGTTAAAACTAAAAGTTGAGTTATTTTTTGTGGTAGTAGTGGTATTTCCTGTAGTATTAGAGGTTTCTCCTGAATTTGTTCCAAAACCTAATGAACCACCTGCAATAATTTTACCACCTTCAATTTGAGCATTAACACCTAGTGAAACTGCTACAATTACAATAAATAATAATTTTTTCATTTGTATATTTTTAAAATTTAGTGTTACAAAGGTAATAAATTTATTTAGGACAAGTAAAAATAGTGAAGAAATAATTATTAAATAATAGTTTATACAAATTTAATTTACATATATTTGTTGCTTAACTATAAAAAAATGTAAAAATGAGTGAAGAAAAAACAAATGCAGGTCAAGGCTTAGGAATAGCTGGTTTTGTGTTAGGACTTATAGCCCTTATTATTTCGTTTATTCCGTGTTTAGGAATGTATGCATTAGTACCGGGTATTATTGCAATTATTTTAAGTGCAATTGGCTTTTCACAAGCAAACAAAAACAACGGTGCAAAAGGTTTAATTATTGCAGCTTTAGTAGTTTCTATATTAGGAACAATTATTGCCGGATGGCAATATTATGCAATTTCGCATGTAGCAAATACTTACGTTGATGCTTTAGAAAATTTTGACGATGAGTTTAAAGATGCTATGGAAGATATTGAAGAAGACGGTGCATTAGATGCTTCTACTTTAGTATCAGGAACTGATGATATTCAAAAATATATTGATGAAGAAGACTATGACAACGTTATTGATATATACGAAAAAACTGTTGATAAGTACATTGATAACTTAAAAAACATGAGCGAAGGTAATTTAAATAATCTTGGCGAAAATATGGCTGCTGTAACAGTGGTAACAGCTGTAACTGTAAAAGTTGCTACTGCTGAACCTTTCTTTAGTGACGAGCAAAGAGAAAGATTTGAAAAAATACAGAAGAAGTATGACGATATGGAAAAAGAGAATGAGTAATCATGATTTTACAAAATAATATTTTTGTAAAAAATTATAAAATAATAAATTTATTATTTGCCGGAATATTTGGAATGGTTTTCCTTTATTCCGGCATTTTTTCTGCTCAAAAAAACAACCACCCTATTCCATCAGCATGTATTGTAAAACCTTGTGCTAGTACTGGCTTGTCTAGAGGTTTTTCCGAAATAATGAGACTTAATTTTAACTCGGCTCAAAAATATAATAAAAACTCAATACCTATATTTATTTTCTTTTTATTTCAATTAATATTAAGATTAATTTTAGCCAAAATTTTAAACAAAAGAAATATTAAAACAATATTATTTAGCGATATAGCTTTCTCAGTTTTATTATATATTTATAGCTTTAGTGGTTTAGTTTTCGTAAATTAATTTGTGGCACAAAATATGTTACACAATTTTGTATTTTTGCAAAAAATTACAGAATGAGACACTACCTTTTTTTATTTTTTATTCTTTCATTACTTAATAATGCCGAAATAAAATCGCAAAGTATTGATAGTTTAAGATATTGGAAAATAAAATCGGCAACAAATATTAATTTAACTCAAGGAGCTGTTTCTAACTGGACTGAGGGAGGCGAAACATATATTTCTATTTTAGGTATATTAAAAACAGAAGCAAATTACAAAAAACAGAACTCGTCGTGGGACAATAACCTTGAGTTAAGATACGGAACCATGATTGTTAGAGATGTATTAAAAAATAACAGAGTTGGAGTTATTCGTACTGACGATAGGATAGATTTATTTAGTACATATGGGTTAAAATTCTATAAAAATATAAATATGACTGTAATGGGAAACTTCCGTTCTCAATTTGTTGAAGGCTACGATTACCCAAACGATTCGGTTCCTGTTTCAGATTTTATGTCGCCAGCTAAAATATATTTTGCATTTGGTTTTGAATATAAACGTAAAGATAATATAACTTTTATGCTATCGCCATTTACTATTAAAAACACATTAGTTGCATCATCAAAGGTTGACGAAACAAAATATGGATTAGAAAAAGGACATAGAGCTAAACGAGAAATAGGTTCATATTTAAAATTATTCTACAAAACTACATTATGGGATAACGTAATTATGATTAATAAATTAATTATGTTTTCAAACTATTTAGAAAAACCTGAAAATATTGATTTCGATTATCAAGTAGATTTTAACATGAAAGTAAATACTTTTATACAAGCGTCATTACATTTTCATTTTATTTATGACGATAATATTGATATTCCGGTATATGATTACTCAACCGGAAAAAAGGTAAAAACAGGAGTAACAAAAGGACTTCAGTTTAAAGAACTTTTATCAATTGGTTTTATTTATACTTTGCAGAATAAAACAAAACCGTTAGCAAAATAGTAATACTATTTATAAATTACTGAACTTCCGCACCCAATATAATCAATATATACAATAGTTTTAAAAATTATTGTCAGCGGTGGCTTTTTTTTACTTTTCAGCTACAGGGAAAGTAAAAGCCTTTCTGGCTTGAATACATATAATGCAAATTAGGAATTTCGGAATCTTACACAAAACCGTAGTAAAGACTTAATAAGTTGTAAATAAATGACTTATCATAGCATTAAATATTGTTTTTCATAATTATACCTCGTTAGCTTACGGCGAGGATATTCATTATATTACCGAATAAAAACCATTTCATTATCTTTAGACATTTCATCAGAAAATGTATAATTATCGTAATCAAAAGCTTTTAAATATTCAGGGTTAGAGATATTGTTTTCTACAATAAACCTTGTCATTAAACCACGAGCACGTTTGGCATAAATGGCTATTGTTTTATATTTACCAGCTTTTTCTTCTTTAAAAATTGGTGTAATAATTTCAGTTAAAATTTGTTTTTTATCAATAACTTTAAAGTATTCGTTCGATGCTAAATTAACTATAAATTCTGTTTTTGTTTTTTTAATATACTTATTTAGCTCGTTGGTTACATCTGTTTTCCAAAAATCGTATAAATTATTACCTAATTCGTTTTTTAGTTTTGTTCCCATTTCTAAACGATGAGCTTGTATTAGGTCAAATGGTTTTAATAAACCATACATTCCTGATAGAATGATAAGTTTCTTATTAAGTACTTGTAAAAGTTCTTTATTTAAACTTTTTGCATCTAAACCTTTATATGCATCACCAAAAAATAAATTTATTGCTACTTGCGAATTTTTAGAGTTATGATTTTTTTCCCAATCGTGATAACGAGTATAATTTAACCCAGCTAAATCATCGCTTAAGTTCATTAATTGCTTAATTTCTTCAACAGATTTGCTTCTTAATTCGGTAATTAGTAGCTCTGTTTTATTTAGTAATAATGGCTTTGAAATAAGACTTGCATCTATTTTAATGCCTTGTTGTTGTATTCTTTTTGCCGGAGATAATAGTATAATCATTGTTTTTTTATTCAAAGATACTTATTATTTTAATTTAGGCAAATTTGAGTTAAGCCGTATTATGAATGAAAAATTTTGTATTTTTTACTCATAACGTAAGGCTTCAATAGGGTCAAGTTTTGAAGCTTTTATTGCAGGATATATTCCTGAAAACAAACCAACTACAAAGCAAACTAATACTCCTCCAATTATCCAAACCCAAGGAATAATAAATGGGCCGTTTGTAAGTATTGATACAACATTACCCATTAAAATACCCAGTACAATACCAACAGCACCTCCTATTTGCCCAATTAAAATTGCTTCAAACAAAAATTGTTGTTTTATTATACTTGCTTTTGCCCCAATAGCTTTTCTTATACCTATTTCTTTAGTTCGTTCGGTTACAGAAACAAGCATAATATTCATAAGTCCAATTGCTGCACCCATAAGGGTTATAAACCCTATAAAAGTTGCAGCCATTGTAACCGTACTCATATTTTCGATAAGCATATTTGCTAGATTATCGCTTTTTGAAATCTCAAAATTATTTTCATCAATTGTTTTTAATTTTCGCACTTTCCTAAAAGTTGCTTCTGCTTGTCCTATAGCAATATCTAGCATTTCGGCAGATAATGGCATAACTTGTATTTGGTATGAGAAATTTACACCGGCAAAACTACTTCGTAGGTTTGTAATCGGTATCAAACACATTTTATCAAAATTATTTCCCATACCTGAGCCTTTAGATTCTAATACACCTATTACTTTATACTTTAAATTTCCAACAGAAATTATTTTATTTAACGGTTTTTCATTTTTGAATATACTTTTTGCTAAGTCGCTGCCAATAACTACTATATTTTTAGAGTTTATAACTTCTTGTTCTGAGAAAGCACGTCCATTTTTTATTTCTAAACCTGAAGTGTAAATATAGTTTTCGTCGCTACCAACAACCGAAATATTTGGGTTTGATTTATACGATTTATATTTTACTGTTGATGAGCCTGATGCTTTTACATTTATAGATACTTTAGATGGAAATTTGTATTTTTTTTTAAAATTAAGAGCATCTTTATATTTTATTGTTTCAAATGTTTTTGTATTCCTTTTATGTTTTGGACCTCCTTTTATACTTTTTAGTTTCCAATTATCTATTGTAAAAGTGTTTGAACCCATACTTGCAAACTGTGCACTTAGTGAGCCTTTAAGAGCATCAATGGCTGTTAATATACCTACAAGCGACATTATTCCAACAGCAATAATCATTACGGTTAAAATTGTTCTAAGTAAATTAGATTTTATTGAGTTTACAGCAATTTTGTAATTCTCTCTTATTAGGTATAGTTTCATATTTTTATTTTAAGGAAAAAACCTTAATTATTTATATATCACCATAATCTGGCGTATCAGTACCATCAGAATTTTTATCACAATTCGTATCAACGGGCATATTTGCAGGTTTTTCAAATACGTCTTCTTTTGAATAGCCCAAAGTAGAATCGGCATATACTTTTGTCATATATTTTGCCCAAATTGGAAGAGCCATACTATGTCCACCACCAAGAGCTGTACTTCTAAAATGAATACTTCGTTCTTCGCCTCCTACCCAGGCACCGGAAACCAAATGTGGTGTAATTCCCATAAACCAACCGTCAGAGTTATTATTTGTTGTTCCTGTTTTACCTGCTATATCGTTTGTTAAACCATATTTATATCTTATTCGTACTGAGGTTCCATATTGTACAACTCCACGCATAAGTTCAATCATTAAATATGCAGTTTGTTCACTAATTGCTTCTTTGCGTTTAGGCTTAAATGTTGATATTAAATTGCCATTTTTATCTTCAATACGAGTTACAAAAATTGGTTGGGTATATACACCTCTGTCAGCAAAACTTGTATATGCACCAACAAGTTCATAAAGTGTTAATTCGGGTATTCCTACGCATATTGATGGATATGGGTCAATTGGACTTACAATACCCATATTTCTTGCAATTTTTATGGCAGCTTCAGGGCTGTAGTGTTTAAGTACCCATGCTGATATTTGATTCATTGAATGTGCTAAACCATATTTTAAGGTAATCATTTTACCATTGGTTTTTTCTGTCCACTTTGCTGTAGAAAACTTTGGTGTGTATGGAGGTTGTCCATCAGGCATATCGAAAGTTACAGGCACGTTTGGTACTTTTGTGCATGGCGAAAAACCATTTTGCATGGCAAGTGTGTAAATAAATGGTTTAAATGTAGAACCAACTTGACGTTTACCTTTTTTAACCATATCGTATTGAAAATGTCTGTAGTTCATACCACCAACATAAGCTTTTACATAGCCGGTTATTGGGTCAACCGACATAAAACTTGCTCGTAAAAAATATTTATAATAACGTATTGAGTCAAATGGAGTCATTACGGTATCAATATCTCCATTCCACGAAAAAACTTTCATTTTTACAGGTGTGTGAAAAATAATATCAATAGAATCTTTTGATTTTCCTGAACGTCTTAAATCAGCATATCTTGCACTTCGTTTTACCGATGCTTTCATAATTGCATCAATCTCTTTTTGTGATACATTCCATGCAAATGGTGCTTTTTTACGTCCTTTTTGTTCTTTATCGAATTGCTTTTGCAAATAACCGCCCATATGTTCGGTTACTGCCTCCTCAGCATAGGTTTGCATTTTATAATTTACGGTAGTGTAAATTCTTAATCCATCGGTATAAATATTATAATTTTCGCCATTGTCTTTGGTGTTTTTATTACACCATCCATAAAGAGGATTATTTTCCCATTCTAAAGAATCTTCTCTATATTGTTCAGGATTCCAATAATTTTTACGATTCGGTTTATGGGCAGTTAATGTTGAACGTAAATATTCTCTAAAATACTGAGCTATACCTTCTTTATGGTCTGCTCTGTGAAAATTTATTTCTAAAGGAACAACTTTTAACGAATCGTAAACTTGTTTTTCTAAATAACCATATTTTACCATTTGTGATAAAACAACATTTCTTCGTTTTTGTGTTAACTCCTCTCTACGTAACGGATTAAATAATGCAGGATTTTTTGCCATTCCAACTAGCATTGCTGCTTGCTCTATATTAAGTTCGGAAGGTTTTTCGTTAAAATATATTTGAGCTGCTGATTTTATTCCTACTGCTAAATTTAAAAAGTCGAATTTATTTAAATACATTGCAAGTATTTCGTCTTTTGTATAGTATTTTTCGAGTTTTACAGCAATTACCCATTCTTTAAATTTACGCATTGCAAGCTGAAATTTTGATTGGTTTCTATCACGAGGGAAGAGCATTTTTGCTAATTGCTGGGTTATTGTACTTCCTCCACCGGAACTTTGGTCTTGACCTAAAACAGTTTTAAATATTACACGACCTAAGCTTCTAAAATCAATACCTGAGTGTTCTAAAAAGCGTACATCTTCAGTAGCTATAAGGGCATTAATTACATTAGGCGATATTTCAGAATAATTTACTTTGCTCCTGTTTTCTTTAAAATATGTACCTAATACTTTTCCATCTGAAGAGTAAACCTCGGTTGCTAAAACACTTTTTGGATTTGCTAATTCATCAATACTAGGCATAAAACCTAATTGTCCTTGAGCTATTAAAAAAAATAAAGTAACAATTGTAATTATTGGTGTTAAAAATAATACCCATAAAATTATAGTTATTCTTCTAAATTTTTTCTTATAGTTTACCAATTTTTCTTCCTTATCCGCCATTTTAAATTATTATTGCTATACAAAAATAGTAAAAATTATTTAGTACTGCTTATTTGATTATTGTTTAACAAATTTTATTAACTCGCATTATTCATGTAATTTAATAAAAACTAGGTTAATTTATTTAAAACTAGGCAAATAATGCATTTTGGGTTAACCATGATTAGTTATTACGGGTTTAATTGCTATATTGTTAATTTCTATGAATAATGCGGGTTAGCAATTTTTACAAAGCCTATTTGCGATGAAACCATTTAGACAAAAAGCCTAAACCGTCTGTATCAGAACCTTCAAATAATAATGTAACAAAAAACATTTGATTTTTCATACTTTCAATTGAAGTTGTATATTGCGAATTGTCAGGAACAATCATATTATTTAAACCGGTAATAAACCTTGCCTCTATTGCAAATTTAAAATATTGTAAAAAAAAGTCAGTACCTACACCAATTTCAAAATTAACAACATGTCTATTAAGTCTAATCTTGGGTTTATCCTCTTCTTTAATCTTTTTTTGTGCGGCTAAATCAAATTTATAACTAAAGCCTGATACTATATATGCTCTAAAATTATTTACTCTTTTAGATTTTAGTTGAAGTAATACTGGGAAATCAAGATAAGTACTTTCAATTTGCATAATTTTTTCGTAAAATTGAGAACCATCATAAACAATATAACGCATA
Organism: uncultured Bacteroidales bacterium; assembly: GCA_947311115.1. Taxonomy (GTDB): domain Bacteria; phylum Bacteroidota; class Bacteroidia; order Bacteroidales; family JAFGXI01; genus DYMG01. Next base: position 28,639 of record CAMZKE010000015.1, read on the forward strand.
TTTCGCTGCCCAAAATTTAAGCCCGGTAAAAACCTAACTCCCCAATATTTATTAAAATTATAGTTAACAACAATGTTAATATTAAAGCCCGGCATTGCTTGTCCTTCAACTGAATAAATTGAATCTAACTGAAAGAATTTGTCAGAGTTATGAATTAAAGCATCGGTTTTATTAAAGCCAAGAGCCATACCAAAATGTAATTTTACAACATCATACTTTTTTAAATTTAAAGGTTTACTTCTTTGCGAAAATCCATTTAAATTTGAAATTACAATTAATAATATGACAATATTTTTTTTCAATATGCTATGTAAACTAATAATTTACGAAATTATTATTTTTTATAAGAAATATTATAAAAAAGCCTCAAACTTTATAAAAAGATTGAGACTTTTATTTTTATTCTGTTTGGGTTTAATTCACGTATAAAAGAATAGTGTTCCTAAACGATAGCTTATCCGCCTATTGCGAATAAATTTTTTACTCTTCAATAATGGTAATTTTTTCAATTTTATCACCTTGACGAATATCGTCGATTACTTCTAATCCATCGTAAACTTTACCAAAACAAGTATGTACACCATCTAAATGTGATGTATTATTACGACTATGACATATAAAAAATTGAGAACCGCCGGTATTTTTACCTGCATGAGCCATTGAAAGCACACCTCTGTCATGATATTGGTTTCCACCACTGGTTTCACAATCAATTGAGTAACCTGGTCCGCCGGCACCTGTACCATCAGGGCAACCACCTTGTATTACAAAATCAGGCAAAACTCTATGAAAATTTAATCCATCGTAAAAACCTTCTTTTGATAATTTTACAAAATTCTTAACTGTATTTGGAGCATCATTATCGTAAAACTCCACTTTCATCAAACCTTTTTCTGTTAGTATTTCAGCTTTTGTCATCTGTATATATATTTAAATTATTTAATTTGTTTGGTTTTAATTCCCAGTCTCTTGGTACGTAAAAAAATAGTATTCTAAAACGATATCTCTTTCGCTTGCGGTGAGGAGATTCATTTGTAATTTTATTCGTCATCACCAAGTTCAGCATCTAAACCTTTATTATATTGGTCCATTGCCTTATAGCTCATACCCATACTAGAAAACCCACCGTCGTGGAAAAGATTTTGCATAGTAACTTTTTTGGTTAAATCTGAGAAAAGTGTTACACAATAATCAGCACATTCTAAAGCTGTTGCATTTCCAAGTGGTGACATACGCTCTGTAAAATCCATTAAACCATCAATACCTTTTACTCCACTACCTGCGGTTGTCATTGTTGGCGATTGCGATATAGTATTTATTCTTACTTTTTTATCTCTACCATAAATATAACCAAAACTACGTGCAATTGACTCTAACATAGCTTTTGCATCAGCCATATCGTTATAGCGGTATAACGAACGCTGGGCAGCTACATAAGATAATGCTACAACCGAACCCCATTCGTTTATTGCATCTTTTGTTCTACAAACTTGAAGTAATTTGTGAAACGAAAGAGCTGAAATATCTAGTGTTTTTTGGAAATAATCGTAGTTTACTTTATCGTAAGGTAAACCTTTTCTTACATTCAAAGACATACCAATTGAATGAAGAATAAAATCTATTTTACCGCCCAATATTTTTTGAGTTTCGTCAATTAAATTTTCTAAATCTGCAATACTTGTAGCATCAGCAGGAATTACAATAGAACCTGTTTTTTTTGCTAATTCATCTGTTTCGCCATAACGAATAGCTATTGGAGTGTTTGTTAATGTAAATATTGCTCCCTCTTCGTGAGCCTGTTCAGCTACTTTCCAAGCAATAGATTTATCGTTTAATGCTCCAAAAATAATACCTCTTTTACCTTTTAATAAGTTGTATGCCATAATATTAAATTAATGCTGTAAAGCATGTTTTGTGCAAAGATAAATAATATTAATTAGCTCGCAATAATAATGTAAATATAAGATTATATAAAATTACACAAATTCTACTTCTGATTGCCAAATACCATGAATATTACAGCCTATTATTACTTTAACTTTATCAGTGTTTTTTAATGGTGCGTAACAACTATTATAGCCTCTAATAACACCATTTGTGAATTCAATATTTTGAATTTCTTTATTATTTACAAATACTTTCATAAAATCAATCCAATGTTCATTTTTAGTAGGGTGTATTATTCCATCAGAACCAACTGTAATAAATATTTGAGTAAATCCATTTTTATCAGCTTCACCAAAAGTTATTTCAGGAGTGTGTTTAAGTTCAAATTTTGTTGGGTTTTCAGGGTCGGCAAAAGTATTCTCTTGACGATTTACTATTAGTTTTTCTCTTTCTGATTTTTCAGGTTGTTTTTCCGGTACGGCGGCAACTGTTTTTGCTGTTTTATTTTCGCATGATGACAAAAGTCCAATACCAGAGGTAACTACAATTGTTGCAATTCCCATTGTTTTTAACATTTCTAATCGTTTCATATTTATATTTTTTTACAAATATATAAATTTATTTAGAATAAGTTTAAATAACAAGTGTAAAAAATACTAAATATGTTTTCCTGCTAATTTATAATCAGGAGTTAAATAATAAATCTCTTTTACTTTTACCACAATAACACCTTTCACAATTTTTTGTGGTTTTAGAGTTAAAATCCAATTCTTTCCATCTTCAAATATTTTGCCTGAAGTATAGTGTGTTGCTTTTCCTTTTATTTGATATCCAACGCTATCCATCCACATAGCTATTGCAACATTTCCGTTTTGTTTTATATTTTGCAATGTTTTATTATGAAAAGTGTCGATTGTTAAAATGGTTTCGTCTCCAATTATTTTTTTCGATGCTATTGCTGAAACATTTGGTGTTCCATTTTCATCAACAGTAGAAATAGCCATTACAGGTACTTGTTCGAAAAACTCTTTTATTTCTTGTGGTATTATCATTTTAATCTGTTTAACCCGCATTATTCATGTGATTTAGCAAAAAATGAAGTTAATTTATTTAAAACCAGACAAATAACGCAAAATGTAAATCACCAAAATTTGGATAATTAATTTTTTCATATACATTTTCCTGATACTTCGTTGCAAACCATTTGCAGTATTCATATACAGCAGCATGGTTCGTCGCCTCATCTCAGAAAAAGAAAAATGCATGAATAATCCGGGTTATACCAACTTGATATCAAAGTACGTTATATAGCGTATTTTGGTGTTGAGTTGGTATTATATTGATTTTTGATAGTGTTATTAAAAATATCAACATCGTATTAAATTCATTGAAAATTATTACTAATTTAGCAGCTGAATAGAACAATACACAAATGAACAGAGCAAAATTAACACACAGATTATTATGGTATTTTATTAAACATAGTTATGCTATATATTTACGAATTCTTTTTAAAGTTAAAGTAAAGTGGTATAACAAACCACCTAACAAAGACGGTTTTTTATTAGTTGCTAATCACTCTAATAGGCACGACCCTTTTATTATTGGAGGATATTTATACACACCAGTAAATTATATGGCTAATGTTGATGGTGTTGATGGTTTTCAAAAGGCCTTTTCAACAAAAATTGGTTGCTTTAATATTAAAAAAGGAAGAGCTGATAAAAGTGCTTTTATAGAAGCAATAAACTTATTGAAAAATGGATATACAGTTGGTATTTTTCCAGAAGGAGATAGAAGTTGGCTTGGCGAAACGGCTGATTTTTCATCAGTTACAATATCATTGGCAAAAAAAACTAAAAAGCCTATTTTAATGGCAAGATCAGAAGGTAATTATTTATCTTGCCCACGTTGGAGTGAAAAAGCCAGACGAGGTAATATTTTTATTGAGTTTGATGTAATTAGTAAAGATGAAATAATAAAAATGAGTAAAGACGAAATTTACAAAAAAGTATATGATTTTATATCTACTGATGATTTTGAAAACGAAAAACTCTCAAAAATTAAATACAAAGGAAAAAACCTTGCTCTGGGTATAAATAATTTATTATGGCGATGCCCAAATTGCAATACCGAAGACCAAATAATTGGCGAAAGTGATAATATTATTTGTAAATCGTGTAATACAAAATTTAAAATAGATGGAAATCTACGAGTTTATCACTCAGAAAATATTCTTACAGATAAAAAAATTAAGAATATTAAAGATTGGTATAATTGGCAAATTAGCTTCATGAATAAAACTAATTTTGAACTATTAGAAGATAATGAAGTTGAATTTATAAAAGAAAAAGAAGAAAATAAGTGGGAATCTATGGGGAAAGGAGTACTGCAACTATTAGAAAACGGAATAAAATGGAATGAGAATAATAATAATTACTCCTTATTTTTTGGATTAGATGAAATAATGAATATTGTTGATAATTTTAATGAGTATTCAATACTTAACTTAAATACAGGTCGTTATCGCTTTTATACAAACAAAACTTGCAGTTATAAATGGACTAGCCAATTAAATGAATTAAAGAAAAAATAACCAAACAAATGTTGTTAATAAAATATTGATAAAACATATTAACATTACGCAAATTACAAAATAAGTATTTTTACTTTTATAAGTTGAAAATAAACTGTAAAAATTAAAATATAACATATAATGAAATTTGTAATATCAAGTAGCGAATTATCTAAGCATTTGAACGCTGTTGCCAAAGTAATAAACAGTAAAAATACTTTGCCAATTTTAGATAATTTTTTATTTAAAATAGAAGGCAATACTCTAACAATAACAGGTTCTGATTTAGAAACTACGCTGATAACAAAAATTGAATTAGATAACGTTGAAGGCGAGGGTGTAATTGCTGTAGAGGTTAATAAATTACTTAATTTATTAAGGTTATGGCCGGAATTACCACTTTCGTTTAGCATTGATGAGGAAAAGAAAAATGTAAATATTACATCTGAAACAGGAAAATACTCACTTCCTTATATGGATGGTGATGAATTTCCTAAAATACCTGAATTTGAAGGTGAATATACAACTGTAAAATACACAGGTGATGTATTAGTATCTGGTATTGAAAAAACATTATTTGCTACTGCTGACGATGAGTTAAGGCCTGTGATGAATGGTATTTTCTTTGAAATAGAAGAAGGTAAAACTACTTTTGTTGCTTCTGATTCGCACAAACTTGTTCGTTATATTAGAACTGATGTTGATGCAAAATCTACTTCATCATTTATTTTACCAAAAAAACCTGCAGGAATATTAAAAAATTCATTATCGAAAGACGACATTATTATTGAAGTTAATTTTGATCAAAAAAATGCAGTATTTAAATATGATGAATTTACTTTAATTGCTCGCTTAGTTGAAGGCACTTACCCTAGTTATAACTCTGTAATACCAACTGATTTACCAAACAAACTTTTGGTCGATAGATTAGCATTTTTAAATAAGCTTAAGCTCGTAACAGTATTAGCTAACCAGGCAAGTTTCTTAGTAAAATTAAAAGTAACTCCAAATAAATTATTTGTTTCTGCTCAAGATGTCGATTTTGCTAGTGCAGCTAATGAAGAAATAGATTGCCATTACGAAGGTGAAGATATGGAAATCGGTTTTAAAGGTCCTTTCTTGCAAGATATTTTATCTAACTTATCATCAGCAGATGTGGTATTGCAATTACACGACTCTTCACGTGCAGGTATTTTAGTTCCTAACGAAACTGAAACAGAAGCGGAAGATGTATTAATGTTAATTATGCCGATGATGCTTTAAACTTCTTAGCTTTTAGAGCTTATAATTAAACTCAATATATATTCAAGAAGGGCTATTATTATAGCCCTTCTTTCATTTAACCCATGTTATTCATACGTTCTTCTTTTTCTTATATGAGGCGACGAACCATTTAGCTGTATGAATACTGGAAATGGTTTGCAATAAAGTAGATGCGGTTATATTTTATAATCATATGATGGTTTAGTATAAATGTTCGTATTCAGATTTTAGTGTATAACTGATTCTCATTAAAGATTTTTTTTGTTGAATAAATAATATCTAACTAATTAATTTTATCTCTAAAAAATAGTGAAATTATCAAAGCTATTTGTAGCTTTATTTTTATACTATAAAAAATAAAAGCTTCTGATTTGTTTAAAATCAGAAGCTTAAAAATACATTTTGAGGTCTCGAGCGGATTCGAACCGCTGTACGAGCTTTTGCAGAGCCCTACCTAACCGCTCGGCCACGAGACCAAAAGCGTTTGCAAAAGTAATACAATATTTTTAATAGTGCAAACAATTTTTTTTTAAATTTTAATAAAAATGCTAGTTAAAACTCTTTTTTATTCTCAAAAATAAATTACATTTGCGAAGTTTAAATTTATTGTAAATTAATGTTCTAAATTCTTAATTATGAATACACAAGACTATATCGAAAGAGAGGGCAAATATGGTGCACATAACTATCATCCGCTTCCTGTTGTTTTAGAAAAAGGCGAAGGGATTTTTGTTTGGGATGTTGAAGGAAAAAAATATTACGATTTCCTTTCAGCTTATTCAGCTGTTAATCAAGGGCACTGCCACCCTAAAATTGTAAAAGCTTTAACAGATCAAGCTAAAGTATTAAATTTAACTTCACGTGCATTTTATTCTGCTGCATTAGGCGAGTACGAAGAGTATGTAACAAAATATTTTGGATACGATAAAGTATTACCAATGAATTCGGGTGCTGAAGCAGACGAAACAGCTTTAAAACTTTGTAGAAAATGGGGGTACGATGTAAAAGGAATAGAAGAAAATAAAGCAAAAATAATTGTATGTGATGGAAACTTCCATGGTCGTACAATAACTATTATATCAATGTCAACCGACCCTGAATCGTACAAAGGTTTTGGTCCATATACACCAGGCTTTGAGGTTGTACCTTATAACGATATTCCTGCATTAGAAAAAGCATTAGAAGACCCTAATGTAGCAGGCTTTTTGGTAGAGCCTATTCAAGGTGAAGCAGGAGTTTATGTTCCTGAAGATGGTTATTTAAAAGCAGCATACGATTTATGTAAAGCTAAAAATGTACTATTTATTGCTGATGAGGTTCAAACAGGAATTGCACGTACAGGTAAACTATTAGCTGTTGACCATGAAGATGTTCATCCTGATATATTAATTTTAGGAAAAGCTATTTCTGGTGGTGTTTATCCTATTTCTGCCGTATTAGCTGACGACGATATTATGCTAGCAATTAAACCCGGCGAGCATGGCTCTACATACGGAGGGAATCCGATGGCTGCAAAAGTTGCTATTGCTGCACTTGAGGTTGTTAAAGAAGAAAAACTTGCTGAAAACGCAGAGCGTTTAGGCAAAATTTTCAGAGATGAGCTAAGAAAAATTGATTCAGATATGATTGAATTAGTTAGAGGTAAAGGTTTATTAAATGCAGTAATTATTAAGCCTAAAAATGGTAAATTTGCGTGGGATGTATGTGTTGCAATGAAAGAAAATGGTCTTATTGCTAAACCAACTCACGACCATATTATTCGTTTTGCTCCACCTCTTGTAATTACTGAAGAACAAATTATGGAGGCTGTTGAAATAATTAAGAAAACTTTAGCTCAGTTTTAATCTGTTTGGGTTTAATTCCCCGTCCCTTGGGACGTATAAAAGAATAGTATTCCATAACGATACCTCGTCCGCTTGCGGCGAGGAGATTCATTTAATAGAGTTGAAAAAATAAAAAATAGCCATTAATTTAATTTTGATGGCTATTTTTTTATCCTTTTTACAGTGTCATTTCTATAAACGTACAAAGTCCACGGTGTTTTTCCCTCGTATATTCTCCATCTACCATGTTTTATACCATTCCTATATACTTCGTGTCGTTTAGCTTTAATATATAGCCAAGTACCATCTTTTTTATCATTTTTATACTGTCCGGAAACGCATAGTTCACTTTTATTATTCCATTCTTGATAAATTCCATTTTTACGACCTAAGTTATTGTATATTTGTTTTTTATATGTGTTTGAGTTGATGAAAAACTCGCGATAAACACCAACTGTTTTTCCATTATTTATATGTTTTATCCATGCAATTTTCGATGTGTCATCTTTATAATACGCATATTCATCATATCTAATTGAGTCGCCTTTAGTTTTAATAGTTACATCAAATAATTTAATTGTATCGTTATATGCTAAGCGTATAGTCTGCGATAAAACTAAGTTACTTATAAAGAAAATGACAATATTTAATATTAATTTCTTCAAAAAATATGTTACATGAAAATTAAAAAAGCGAGAGGAATTAACGCTCCAATAATTGCAAGAATTCCGCCTCTGCCTTTAATGCCGTGTTTACCTTTGTTTACAAATAAACCTGTAACAGCTAATAAAAATAAGGCAACAGCAAAAATGTCGGAGAAAATTGTCCACCAAATATTCGGATTGTAATGTAACTTATTAAAATGAAATAAAATTGGGCGTCTTGTCATTTCATCATAGTAACCCGAACCGGTATTAACATCAACAATAAGACTTCCGCCTTTATAAAATATTTTTAAAATGTCTTTTTGAGGATAATAAAAGCTTTTATATAAATCTGCATCAACAAATTCTGCTAAAATTTGTTTAGCCTTTGCTTTATCAACTTTATCGGTAATAGGTGTAATTTTAATGTTTTCATGAGAAATACTGTAGTTAGGGTTCCAGTCGTTAATATGATTTATAGCAATACCGGATACTGCATAAATTATTGTCATACCAACAAAAAAGAATCCAAATTCGCGATGTATCCAACGATTTATTTTATGAAATTTCATTTATTATATCTTTTGTTCGCAATTAGATGTTATTAATTGCAAATAGTTTAATTGAGTTGCAAAAATATTATTATTTATATGAAAACAAATAGTTATTGTTCGTTAATAATTTATAATATTAAAAATAAAATAAAATGCTTTGTTATATTTGCAAACAGTAAAATATATTATGGAATTTTCGATAAAAGCAAAAGATAAAGCGTCAAAGGCTAGGGCAGGAGTTGTAAAAACTTCTCATGGTGAAATTCAAACACCAATATTTATGCCTGTAGGTACTGCGGGAACAGTAAAAGGAGTACATCAGCATGAGCTTAGTGATGATATTAAAGCTCAAATAATTTTGGGCAATACATATCACTTGTATTTGCGACCCGGTATGGATATAATAAAGCAAGCAGGAGGTTTGCATAAATTTATGAACTGGGATAAACCTATTCTTACCGATAGTGGAGGGTATCAGGTTTTTTCGTTGTCGTCAAACCGTAAGTTAACCGATGAGGGTGCTTTGTTTAGTTCGCATATAGATGGTTCAAAACATTTGTTTACACCTGAGAATGTTGTTGATACACAGCGAATAATTGGCTCTGATATAATGATGGCTCTTGACGAGTGTACGCCTTATCCTTGCGATTATGAATACGCAAAAAAATCTATGCATTTAACCCATGCTTGGTTAAAACGGGGGGTGAAACATTTTAAAAATACAGAGTCTTTGTACGAACATTCGCAAACATATTTTCCAATAGTACAGGGTAGTGTTTACAAAGATTTACGAGTACAATCGGCTGAGTTTATCGCATCGCAAGAAATGGAAGGTAATGCAATTGGTGGATTATCAGTTGGAGAACCGGTTGAGGATATGTATGAAATGTTAGAAATTGTAAATAATATACTTCCGCAAGATAAACCTCGCTATTTAATGGGAGTTGGTACTCCAATTAATATTTTAGAAGGTATTGCTCTGGGTACCGATATGTTTGATTGTGTTATGCCTACCAGAAATGGACGAAACGGTATGTTGTTTACTTCGGAAGGAATTATCAATATAAAAAATAAAAAATGGGAAGACGATTTTTCTAAATTAGATGAAAATGGAACTTCGTATGTTGATAGTTTTTATACAAAAGCTTATGTAAAACATTTATTTAAAGCAAATGAATTATTAGGTTTACAAATTGCAAGTATTCATAATTTGGCTTTTTATTTGTGGCTTGTTGGCGAGGCTCGTAAGCATATTATTGATGGCGATTTTACTTCGTGGAAAAATATGATGCTTGTAAAACTAGGAACAAGATTATAGATGCTAAAAAAAATTGACATATATATAATTAAGAAGTTTTTAGGGACTTTCTTTTTTTCAATATTTGTTTTTAGTTTTGTGATAATAATCTTTGATTTATCACAAAAAATTGAAGATTTTATTGAGAAACAAGCTCCTGTAAATGCTATTATTTTTGATTATTATGTGAATTTTGTTCCATATTTTATAAATTTATTATCACCTATATTTATTTTTATAGCAGTTATTTTATTCACATCTAAATTAGCATCAAATACCGAAATTATTGCTATATTAAGCTCAGGTACAAGTTATTTGCGATTATTACGTCCATATTTTATTTCTGCATTATTATTGGCAGGCTTGTCCTTTGCACTTACAAATTATATTATTCCTAAAGCTAATGTAAAGCGTTTGGCCTTTGAAGAACAATATTATAGGTCAATAAATAGAAATTGGGATAGAAATATTCATAAGCAAATTGAACCAGGTTTGTATATTTACATGGAAAGCTATTCGGTTGAAAGTGATATTGGCTATAAATTTTCGATGGAGCGTTTTGTTGGTGATTCGTTGCAATCTAAATTACTTTCCGATTTTATTCAGTGGGATACAACTCTTGGCAAATGGAAAATACATAATTACGTTATTCGCGATTTTAAAAATGGTAAAGAGTTTTTAACTAAAGGTAATGTTATTGATACTACCTTAAGTATTGTACCTTTCGATTTTAAAGAAAGAGATAATTATATTGAAACAATGAACCTTAATGAGTTAAATTCATACATAGAAAAGAAAAAACTGCAAGGTGCAGAGAATATTGCTCAATTACTTATTTATAAATATCAGCGTTTAGCCTCACCTTTTGCTGCATTTATTCTTACATTAATAGGTGTAGCATTGTCATCACGTAAAGTAAGAGGTGGAATAGGTGCTCATATGGGCTTTGGTATGTTGTTAAGTGCAACATATATTTTGTTTACACAAATTTCAAATAATTTAGCAATAGGTAGTGGCTTAAATCCAATTTTTGCTGTTTGGATTCCAAATATCTCTTTTTTGCTTATTGGAATTTATTTGTTTTACAAAGCACCGAAATAATTTATATAGCTAATTTGGTGTTGTTAAAAAGTTCAATTCTAAAGCTTAATAAATAACCATAATTTTTCCTGATTTAGTATATTCTACATTCATATAACTTTTATATTTTACTAAATAAACGTACAAGCCGGGTTTTGCAATTTTGTGTCCATATACTTCACCATTCCAACTCGCATTTTTATCGGTTGTAGAAAATATTATATGACCATATCTATCATAAACTTCGAATTTGTAGCCATCATCAATAATACCTGAATGTGAAAAACTAAATTCATCATTTATTCCGTCACCGTCAGGAGTAAAAGCGTCAGGCGAGTAGAAACTGAAATTTTCGATAACACTCACTATTTTCTCAGAAGTATCTGTACAACCAAATTCAGATATTGAAATTAATTTAACATTATAATCACCAATAGAGTCAAAAGTGTGAAAAGCTTCGTATAAATTAGATGTGTCGCCATCATCAAACAACCAATAAGCCTCAGTTGCATAACTAGATAGGTTCTCAAAAAACACCTCAGCCTTTATGTCTTTAACAATATCGGGGCTTGGATTGAATCTTGATGTAGGTTTTTTATATACTTCAATAGTATTTTTAAGAGTATCAGTATTTACGCATGTTTTATTCCCATGAGTCTCTTTTACTGTTAAAGTAACTTTAAAAATCCCATCAGTTTTATATATGTATAATGGGTTTTTTTCTTGCGATATTCCATCATCTCCAAAATTCCAAAGGTAAGTTTTGTTTGTGTTTTCATATATTTCGTCATTAAAATTTACTTTTAATGGCTTGCATCCTGCTGTAATATCAGACTTTGGAGAGAATTCAGGTAGCTTGTAAACATTTATTTTTGTTACATTAGATGCTCTTGCTCCGCCTGCATCGGTTAACGTAAGGTTTAAAATATAAGTGCTATCCGGAATAACAAAGAATGGAGGCGAAACAACTGTGCCATCATCTAGGTTAAACTGATATGGAGGAACTCCATTTGATATATCAGTTGTAACTAAAACTTGTTCACCCGGACATACGGTATCAGTATTAACATGTATTTGAAACGATATGTCAGCTCTGTTTTGAGCAAATAAACTTAAGCTATATGCTAAAATTGCAGATAATAAAAAAAATCTCATAATGGTGGTAGTAAAAAATAAAATGCAAAAATATTATAAAAATCGAATAAATTACTATAAAAAAATATAAAGTAATAAAATTACGTATTTATACGTACAGACTGCAAAGTAGCGATAAGCTTGCTAATGAATATTAATGTTTTTTGTATGTTTGATAAAGTTTTAATTAGTGATAAACATCTGTAAGAAGTGATAAGATTTATATTTTTATTAATATTGAGTTTTTTTGTCTACAGGTTAATAATTGTTAAATTTTATTTAGCTTAGTAAATATGAACTACTTTTATGCTTAAAAAGTAGCTGTTGTTATTGTATTATTTAGTACTTTAGCGAAATTTTTTAAACCAAATAGATAAATGTCGTTTATTGAAGATAGAATTGTGAGTGAGGGTTTAACTTTTGATGATGTGCTTTTAGTACCTGCTTATTCAGAGGTTATACCGCGAGATACTGATACATCAACTCAGTTTACTAAAAATATTAGAATTAATGTTCCAATAGTGTCTGCAGCTATGGATACAGTAACCGAGTCGGCTTTGGCTATGGCTATTGCACGAGAAGGAGGTATTGGCGTAATTCATAAAAATATGAGTATTGCAGCCCAAGCTAAGGAGGTTAAAAAAGTAAAAAGGGCTGAAAATGGAATGATTTACGACCCTATAACAATAAATCCGACACAGACAGTTGGCGATGCCCTTGCTTTAATGAAAGAGTTTAGAATTGGAGGTATTCCTGTTGTTGAAAATCATAAATTAGTTGGTATTGTTACAAATCGTGATTTACGTTTTCAAGAAGATTTTGAAAGACAAATTACAGAGGTAATGACTTCCGAATTGATTACTACATCGCTAGGTACAACATTAGAGCAAGCTGCAAAAATTCTGGAAGAGCATAGGATAGAGAAATTACCGGTTGTTGACGAAGATTTTAAAATAAAAGGCTTGTTAACATACAAAGATATTTTTAAAGCTAAAGATCGTCCAAATGCGTGTAAAGACGAAAAAGGTCGTTTGCGTGTTGCTGCAGGAGTTGGTGTTACACACGATACAATAGAAAGGGTAGATGCTCTTGTAAGTGCTGATGTAGATGCAATTGTTATTGATACAGCACATGGGCATAGCAAAGGAGTTATTGATATGCTTAAAGTAGTTAAAAATAAATATCCTAATTTAGATGTAATTGTAGGTAATATTGCTACCGGAGCTGCAGCGAAAGCCTTAGTTGAAGCTGGTGCAGATGCTGTTAAAGTTGGTATTGGTCCAGGGTCAATATGTACAACACGTATTATTGCCGGAGTTGGAGTTCCTCAGTTGTCGGCTATATATAATGTAGCAAAAGCGGTTGAAGGTACAGGTATTCCTGTAATTGCTGATGGTGGTTTACGTTATTCAGGCGATATTGTAAAAGCACTTGCAGCCGGTGGCGACTCAGTTATGGTTGGCTCTTTGCTTGCCGGTGTAGAAGAATCTCCGGGCGAAACAATTATTTTTCAAGGACGAAAATTCAAATCATATAGAGGTATGGGCTCGGTTGAGGCTATGCAGCAAGGATCAAAAGATAGATATTTTCAAGATGTTGAAGATGATATTAGTAAATTAGTACCGGAAGGAATTGCAGCTCGTGTTCCATTTAAAGGAACATTGTCGGAGGTTGTTTATCAGCTTGTAGGCGGCTTACGTGCAGGTATGGGGTATTGTGGCTCTAAAACTATTACTAAATTACACAATGCTCAATTTACTAAAATTACAAATTCTGGTATGAACGAGAGCCACCCGCACGATGTGGCAATAACTCGCGAAGCACCAAATTATAGTAGATAATTTTTTAATATACGATAAATATAATATTTAATAAGATGAAAAGATTAAGTTTAATTGCGTTGTTTTTAATTTTTTATACAGTTGTTTCTTTTGCACAAAAAGCAAATAATGATGACGATAAAGTGTTAATGACTATTGGTAATACAAAAGTAACCAAAGGTGAGTTTTCAAGAATTTATCATAAAAATAATTCAAATTCCGATGTTAAATCGGTAAACGAATACTTAACATTATTCGAAAATTTTAAGCTGAAAGTTATTGAAGCCGAAAATCAAGGTCTTGATACTTTGAAAAAGTTTAAACGTGAGTTAGATGGTTATATAAGACAATTGGAGAAGCCTTATTTTACTGATAGTACAGTTGATGAGAGGTTAATAAAAGAAGCATACGAAAGAAGTAAATACGATGTAAGAGTATCACATATTTTATTAAAAGTTAAACCTGATGCAATACCCGCTGATACGCTAAAAGCTTATAAAAAAATGAAGTCAATTTTAGCATCAATAAATAGTGGTAAAATAACATTTGAAGAGGCAGCAAAAAAGAATTCGGTTGATACATATACCGCTGTTAAAGGTGGTGATTTAGGCTATTTTACAGTTTTTCAGATGGTATATAATTTCGAGTCGGCAGCATATAATACTGAGGTAGGTAAGATGTCAAAAATTTTTAGAACAAAATTTGGCTATCATATACTTAAGGTAACAGATAAACGTCCTGCATTTGGTGAAGTAAAAGTTGCTCATATAATGATTGCAGTGCCTTCAAATGCTGATGATAAAACCAAAAAAGAAGCAGTAGACAAAGTTAATGACATTTATGCTCAGTTACAAAAAGGTTCGGATTTCGCAGAGCTTGCAAAAAAATATTCAGATGATAAAGGTTCAGCAACAAAAGGTGGTGAGCTAAGTTGGTTTGGTACAGGAAGAATGGTTCCTGAGTTTGAGATAGCTGCCTTTGGTTTAAAAAATAAAGGTGATTATACAAAACCTGTAAAAACATCGTTTGGTTGGCATATTATTAAACTTATAGATAAAAAAGAGCCAAAATCTTTAGAAGACCAAAAAGAATATGTTAAAAGTAAATTGTCGAAAGATGCTCGTGCAAAACAAAGTAGAACTGCTGTTATTAAACGATTGGCAAAAGAGTATAACCGAAAAGTATTTAATAAAGAGTTAAAAGTGTTGTTTAAATACTACGATAACAAAGCATTAGATAATGTGAAATTAAATGATTCAATAGCTAAAACATACACAAATGTGTTAATGACCCTTGGCGATACAACTATTTACGTAAAAGATTTTGCTCATTATTTAAGACGATTTGCTGGAAAGGATGTTCGTGTAGATAATCCTGACATATTTGTTTATAATAAATTTAAGCACTATTCTGACGATGTTGTAATTGCTTACGAAAGAACAAAATTAGCTGAAAAATATCCCGATTTTAAATATCTTGTAAAAGAGTATCACGATGGTATTTTGCTTTTTGATTTAACCGATAAAATGGTTTGGAGTAAGGCTGTTAAAGATTCTGCAGGTTTAGCCGAGTTTTATAATAAAACGAAAAATAAATATATGTGGGGCGATAGACTTGATGTAAGCTTATACACAGTTCCTGTAAAGTATTATAAAAAATCATTAAAAATCGCTAAAAAATCATTACCTGCAACCGATGCTTATAATGAGTTAAATAAATTGGCAAAAAAGGATACATCAGCAATATTTGTTGTAGAAGATGTGAAATTATCAAGAGGAGATAATGAAAAAATAGACAATGCAGGTGTTGAAAAAGGAATAGTTGAATTAGAAAATGCCGATGGTGTCGTAAAATACGCATACATAAAAGGTAAATTAGCTCCTATGCCAAAGGAACTTAACGAAATTAAAGGCTTAATGACAGCTGATTATCAAAATTTCTTGGAAAAAGAATGGATTAAAGAATTGAGAAATAAATATAAAATTGAAGTTAATAAGGATGTTTTAAATTCAATTAAATAATTTCAATAAATTAATAGTGTTATTAAATAGTTTCAGTTAATAACACTTTGCAAACTTTTGTAATGATATATAAATCTATTTTATCAATAATATTTGCTTTATTTGTAATAGTATCGTGTAAAACTAACGAATCTGATAGGCATAAAAGCAAACCTTTAGCCATGGTTAACGACTATTATTTATATAAAGAAAATATATATATACCTGAAAATATAATTGATACCAATGGATTTGTTAAATCATTTGTTGATAATTGGGTTCAAGATAAATTAATATATAAAGAAGCTAAAAAAAACTTGCCAAATACAACTAAAAATGAATTTAGTAATTTAATAGAAGAATATAAAAATCAGTTGTATGTAAATGCCTATAAAGAGTTGTATATTAAACAGAAACTCGATACTGTTGTATCAAACTCAGAAATAGAAAAATATTATAATATCAATATTGGTAGGTATAAATTATCTGATATTATTATAAAAGCAATTTATATAAAAATACCTAGAAATGCACCTAAAGTTTATAAGGTTAGAAATTGGTTAAAATCGAATAAAACTATTGATACGGAAAAACTAAATACTTATTGTGCGCAATACTCTGATAAGTTTGATGATTTTCAAGGAGCTTGGATTTTATTTGATGATGTCTTTAAGTTTTTTCCAAGAAAAGTATCAAAGCCTAGTTCTGTTTTAAAATACAAATCATTGTTTGAAACAAGGGATAGCACATATATTTATTATATTGATGTTGATGAATATAAATTAAAAAATGATACAACTCCTGTTGTTTTTGTGAAAAATGAAATAATTGATGATATAATAAAACAACGTAAAAAAGACTTGATTAAAACAATGAAGCTGAATCTTTATGAAGATGCAAAAAATAAAAACGAAATAGTATATTATAACTAAAAAAATATAATGAAGAAATTAATATTAGTATTAACAATTATTGCATCAATAAGTGTATTTGCACAACCAAAAGGAGAGCCAATAGATAAAATTATTGCTGTAGTTGGCAAAAATATTATAATGCAATCTGATGTTGAAAATCAATACCTTCAATACAAATCGCAAGGCGTAGTTTACAATGGAGATTTAAAATGTAAAATATTTGAAGATTTATTGTTTAGTAAATTATTATTAAATCAGGCTCAATTAGATAGCATTGAAATTACTGAAGCAGAAATTGCTGACAATTTAAATAGAAGAATACGGTATTTTGTTTCTCAAATTGGTTCGGAAGAAAAACTTGAGGAGTTTTACGGTAAATCTATAGCTGATATTAAACTCGAATTTAAAGATATGTTAAAAGAGCAAATGCTTGTAGAACGTATGCAAAGTAAATTAACTACCGATGTTAAAGTTACACCTTCTGAAATTAGAAAATTTTACGATAATATACCCAAAGATAGTTTGCCAAAAATAGAAACAACATATAAGTTTCAACAAATTGTTGTAATTCCAAAAATAAGTGAAAAAGAAAAACTTGCGGTCAAAGAACGACTAAGAGATTTTAAAGAAAGAATAAAAAATGGAACAAAGTTTTCTGCATTAGCAGTAATGTATTCAGAAGATCCCGGCTCGGCAAAAAAAGGAGGCGAACTTGGCTTTGTTGGTCGTACAGATTTAGTCCCTTCTTTTGCTGCAGTAGCATTTAAACTTAAAAAACCAGGCCAAGTTTCTCGTATCGTTGAATCAGAGTATGGCTTTCATATTATTCAATTAATTGAACAAAAAGGAGAGAAAATAAATGTTCGTCATATACTTTTAAAACCAAAAGTATCCTACGAAGAGTTTGAAAAAGCTCAATTACGAATAGATTCGTTACGAAATATTGTTTTGGCAGATACCATTACTTTTGCAGAAGCGGCTAAAAGATACTCCGATGATAAAGAAACAAGGTATAATGGTGGTTATATTATTAACCCGCGTACAGCAACAAATACCTTTACCGAAGAACAAATTGATGCCGCTTTAGCATATAATTTAAAAGGCTTATCTGTTGGAGATATTACTCGTTCGTTTCGTACAAAAAATATGAAAGACCAAGATGTAATGAAATTTGTTAAAATATCGGAGAAAACAAAACCACATATCGCAACTATAAAATCTGATTATAAAATTATTCAAGATATGTGTATTGCCGATAAAAAACAGAAACAGATTAAAAAATGGGTGAAAGACAAACAACGTAATACTTATATTAAAATTGATAAATCATTTATTGGTTGCGATTTTGAGTCTAAAGGTTGGGTAAAATAGTTAAAATATAATATAATGGTAAGTTTTAATTCAGATAAAGAAGCAATAGATTCGTTAAAAGATAAATATAATCTGTTAACAAAAGAAATAAGTAAAGTTATTGTTGGTCAAGACGATATTATAAAAGAAGTACTTATTTCAATTTTTGGAAAAGGACATTGTTTACTTATTGGTGTGCCGGGACTTGCCAAAACATTACTTGTAACAACAATTTCGGAAGTGTTGGGCTTAGATTTTAAACGAATACAGTTTACTCCGGATTTAATGCCTTCTGATATTATTGGAACAGAAATTTTAGGCTCCGATAGAAGTTTTAAATTTATTAAAGGTCCAATTTTTTCTAATTTTATTCTTGCCGATGAAATAAATCGTACACCGCCTAAAACTCAGGCTGCTTTACTAGAGGCAATGCAAGAAAAATCGGTTACAACAGCAGGTAAAACATTTGAATTGTCAAAGCCTTTTTTTGTACTTGCCACACAAAATCCTATTGAGCAAGAAGGTACATATCCACTACCCGAAGCTCAGCTAGACCGTTTTATGTTTAATATTATTTTAGATTATCCTAGCGTTAAAGAAGAACTTGATATTGTAAAAAATACTACATCAGATTTAAATACAGAGGTAAACAAAATACTTACAGCCGAAGAAATTTTATTTTATCAAAATTTGGTGAGAAAAGTACCTGTAAACAATAATATTATTGAATATGCAGTAAATCTTGTAAATAAAACCAGACCAAATAGAGAATTAGCTACCGATGAGGTAAACAAATATTTAAGCTGGGGAGCAGGTCCACGAGCATCACAATTTTTAATTATCGGAGCTAAGGTACATGCCGTAATTAATGCTAAGTATTCGCCTGATATTGAGGATGTAAAAGCTATTGCAATTCCTGTTTTACGCCATCGTATAGTTAAAAATTATAAAGCTGACGCTGATGGTGTTACAATTGAAAATATTATTAAACGATTACTCTAAATAATAGTTTTATCATATATTAACATAGCAAAGTAATAATAATAGTATTTTGCATATTTTGTTCCATTTTTATTTTGTACTTTTAGCTAAAATAAATTTATTTAACTATGACAAAAGAAAAACTAAAAGATAAAAATTCAGAATCTTTAAACGAATCAATTAGTAAAAACAAAATTTTGATTTTACATAACGACGAAGTTAATACATTCGATTTTGTTATTGATTCTTTGGTTGATATTTGTGAACACGATGAAATACAAGCAGAGCAGTGTGCTGTTATTACACATCATAAAGGTAAATGTGATGTTAAAAAAGCTGCTTTTGAAGTTTTAAAACCTATGAAAGATAAATTATCAAGCAAAGGTTTAAACGTAACTATTGAAGATTAAGTATTTAACAGAATGACAGTTTTTGTAATTATATTATTAATTTTACTTGGAATAGCTTTAATT
Source organism: uncultured Bacteroidales bacterium (assembly GCA_947311115.1). GTDB lineage: Bacteria > Bacteroidota > Bacteroidia > Bacteroidales > JAFGXI01 > DYMG01. The sequence continues at coordinate 48,434 of CAMZKE010000015.1, forward strand.
TTATTAGAGTTTTTGGTAATTCCGGGTACAACATTATCAGCTATAGGTGGTTTTTTGTTTGTAGCTAGCGGAGTTTATTTAAGTTATAAGTATTACGGAAACAATATTGGTCATATAACAATTGCATTAGTTGCGGTAACTATAGTTGTTGCCTTTGTATATGCTCTAAGGTCAGGTACTTGGAAAAAAGCAATGCTAAAATCAGAGATTACAGGAGTTGTAAATACATTTGAAAGCGATAAAATTAATGTTGGGGATAAGGGCGTAACACTGTCGCGATTAGCACCAATGGGAAAAGTTGTTGTTAACGATATTGTTGTTGAAGCAAAATCGATAAACGATTTTATTGACCCTAAAACAGAAATTGAAATAGTAAAAGTAGAACAAAATAGAGTAATAGTAAGAACATAAAAACAAATAAAGTATGGATTATTCAGTATTATTATTTTCAGTAATAGGTAGTGTAGTTGCATTAGTAGTGCTTCTATATTTTATACCAATAGGATTATGGTTTCAGGCATTAGTTTCTAATGTTAATATTTCGTTATTGCAGTTGGTTTTTATGCGTTGGCGTAAAGTTCCACCATCAGTTATAGTTCGTGCAATGATTGAAGCACATAAAGCTGGTTTGCAGACAGTTTTACGTAACGATTTAGAAGCTCATTATCTTGCAGGTGGAAATATTCAACGAGTTGTTCATGCTCTTGTATCAGCTTCAAAAGCAAATATTGAACTAGACTTTAGAATGGCTACAGCTATAGATTTGGCAGGTAGAGATGTTTTTGAAGCAGTTCAAATGTCGGTAAATCCGAAGGTAATTAACACTCCTCCTGTAACTGCGGTTGCTATGGATGGTATACAGTTAGTATGTAAAGCAAGAGTTACTGTACGTGCAAATATTAAGCAGTTAGTAGGTGGTGCAGGCGAAGAAACTATTCTTGCTAGGGTAGGAGAGGGTGTTGTGTCCTCAATTGGTTCGGCCGATTCGCATAAAAAAGTATTAGAAAATCCTGATTCAATTTCAAAAGTAGTACTGTCTAAAGGTTTAGATTCTGGTACTGCATTCGAAATTTTATCTATTGATATTGCCGATATTGATATTGGAAAAAATATTGGTGCTGTATTACAAACAGACCAAGCTGATGCTGACCTTAAAGTAGCGCAAGCAAAGGCCGAAGAGCGTAGAGCAATGGCTGTTGCAAAAGAACAGGAAATGAAAGCACTTGCACAAGAAATGAAAGCACATGTAATTGAGGCAGAGGCACAGGTGCCAAAGGCTATGGCTCAAGCTTTTATTGATGGTAATTTAGGAATAATGGATTATTACAAGATGAAAAATATTCAGGCAGATACCGAAATGAGAGGTTCTATTTCTAAACCTTCAGGTAAATCTAAAAAGTAATTTTTTAAATGAAAATATTTTTAAACCTCATTATTTTTAATAGTGAGGTTTGTTTTTTATAATAATAGCTATAACCCGGATTATACGTAAGCGTTCGGCAAAGCACGTACATATATTATTTCAAAGGTGTAAGCGTTCGGCAAAGCACGTACATATATTATTTCAAAGGCGACCAATTTTGAGGTAA
>CAMZKE010000016.1 GCA_947311115.1 uncultured Bacteroidales bacterium
GATATGCTTGGGGTTGAACTAGACTTAGGAGCCGATTTAGGCATCGATTCTGTACAACGTGCCGAAATTTGGGGTACAATGGTTGAAAAGCATAATCTTGATAAAGAATATAAACCAGGGCAAATTCGCACTATTAACGAGCTTGCTAACGAGCTTGCTAAATTAGCAACACCAACAGAAACACCTCAAAATACAAACAACGAGCAAATTGATGCATCTACATTTATTACTGAATGCACCGAAGTTATTGCCGAAGCAACTGGTTATCCTGCCGATATGCTTGGTGTTGAACTAGATTTAGAAGCTGATTTAGGTATCGATTCTGTGCAACGTGCCGAAATTTGGGGTACAATGGTTGAAAAGCACAATCTTGATAAAGAATTTAAGCCAGGACAAATTCGTACTATTAACGAATTAGCTGACCAATTGGCTAAACTAGCATCGTCTTCATTAATGGTTGAATCCGATAAGGAAACTACAATTGAGGAAACAAATAAAAACAGGACCGTATATTCAGAAGTAGTAAATAATTATTTATATAATGGCGAAACTAAGGTTTTAAAAGCTTATGATATAAAGAAATTTAATTCTGAAAATGTAATAGTAATTACAGATACGGCAAAAGACAAAAAGGATTGGAAAACTAAACTTAATAATTTAAACACTGATACTTCGTTTTACACTACTGCCGAAATTTTAAAGCTTGACGACAAAATTATTTCCCAAGCAGATACAATTATTACAGTTTTCTACCAAAAAATATATTCTCTTAGTATAAGTAAAATTCAGTCTGATTTAAACAAAGAGGTTATAAAATTATACGATGTATTTAAGAAACTTTCGGTTTCGTTTACCGATGTACCAACACGTATTATTTGCCCTATTACACAAGATGGTACATTTGGTAACAACCAAAAAATAAACAAATTACTTGGTAGTTATCCTGCCGGATTTATAAAATCATTACAATTTGAATACCCTGAAATAAAATTTCAGTTAATAGATGCAGGTAAAGAAAAATGGGAAACCATTATTACTAAAGCTATTGATAAAGTATTTCCATATACCGAAGTAGGTTTCGATAAAGGTAAATGGGTGATGCCGGTAATGCAAAAAACAAAAATACAACCAAAATCGAATAAAGTTTTAGCTAAAAACGATTTAGTTCTTGTAACAGGCGGTGCTAGAGGTATTGTTTTTGAGTGTATTTTTGAACTTGCAAAACAAACAGGCTGTTCGCTTTTACTTACCGGACGTTCAGAGCTTATTAAAACTAACGAAGAATGGTTAAAAACTTCGCCTGAAAACATTGATAAAGTAATTAGAGAAATGGAAATTTCTCTTGTTAAAGAGGAAGGCTTAAATTTAGGTGAAGCTAAAAGAAAAGCCGCTTTTAATAAATCTCAATGGGAGATTTTCAATAATTTTGAAAAATTAAAAGCAAACAATATTAAATTTGAGTACAAAAAATGTGATGTTTCAGATAACGCTGCATTAAAAACACTAATTAACGAAACTGCTAAAAAAACTGATATAAGTGGAATTGTTCACGGTGCAGGAGTTCAGCGTTCTAAATTGCTCAACGAGTTAGAAAACGAAGCAATTGCAATGGCATTAGATACCAAAATGCAACCATTATTTGTGTTTGCAGAAGAAATAGATTTTAGTAAACTAAAATTATTCTCTGCTTTTGGTTCAATTGCCGGATTATTTGGTAATGCAGGTCAGTCTGATTACGCACTAGCCAACGATTTACTTGCTTGCTCAGTTGCATATTTAGGTAAAAAACATAAAGTTTTTGCACAAACAGTTGAATGGACTGCTTGGGCAGGAATTGGAATGGTTACTGAAGCTGAAGTTAAACGTTTTGCTGATACAGGTTTAACACCTCTTGATGTTGAAACAGGAACAAAACTTTATGTTGATGCAGTTTTGAAAACTAAAAAAGACAGAATTGCTGCATTTAACAAAGGAGCATTATTATCGAGCTCAAGACCTGTTACTGCCGATATAGATAACGATTATATGATTAACCGTTTGGCAAACGAATATAACGAAGTAGAATTTTCGCTTGAAAAAGACGCTTATTTACATCAGCATATAGTTAATGATAAGCACGTTGTTCCGGGAACTTTCTCAACAGAAATTTTTGCTGAGGCAATTGAAAAAGACAATAAAATTGTAAAAAATATAAAGTTTCGTCGTCCTTTATGGATTAGAGAAAATGAATTTTCTGTAGAAGTAATAAAATCTGATAATAAATTATTATTACTTCCAACAATACGTCCTGCAATGGATGACAACGCTTTAGAAAATTTAACTTTTGCAATTTGCGAAACCGATGATATTAAAAACGCATCAAAAATTAAAAAACCAAAGCTTACAAAAACAGTAGTAAACGAGCTTAATAAACTTGCAAAAGAAAGCACAGCTCCTTTTTACTCAAGGTTAGATGCTGAATTTTCAGGAGCATTAAAATCAGGACCTATATTTAGAGGAGTTTTATCAACTTTAGAAAAAGGAGATAAATTATATTCTTTACTTAAATTTACTGATGAAGCTGCCGATTTATTTGAATTATCAGGTAATTTTGTAATTAACCCTGTAGTTGCGGATATGGCGGTTCAAGCATTGGCCGCTTTCGCAATGCAAGCAGAAAACGTAATGTCAATACCTTACGAACTTGAAGAACTTCAAATTTTTGACAAGAGTAATGATGAAAAAATTATTATAGTTTGTGAAAATGCTGTACTTACCGATGATGAAACTAAAGCAGATGTTTATGCTTTAGAAGAAAAATCGGGAAAAGCTATATTCTTAATGAAGGGATTGGTTTTAAAGGCTATTGCTAAATCAGAATAAATTTTAATAAATAATTTAGAAATATTAGCAGAAGCCTACAAATATAATTGTAGGCTTCTCTAATATAAAAAATAGCTAATAAATAATTTTAACAAGATGATACCAAGTAAAACACAAGTAGCTGTTATAGGTTCGGGATTAAGTGGAATGATTTGTGCTTTAGAGCTTAAACGTCATAATTTTGATGTTTGTATTTTCGAAAAAAGCATTAAACCGGGTGGTTATGCTCATTCGTTTAAACGAAAAGAATTTACTTTCGATGTGTCTTTGCATCATCTTGGTGGATTAGAAAAAGGCGGACTTACTTATGAAATGCTTAAACCTTTAGGCGTATTAGATAAATTAGAATTTGAAAAAAGAGATATACTTTTCACTTCACGTTTTCCTGATAGTACTATTACAATTCCAAATTCTCGCCAAGATTCTTTATTGTTCTTACAAGAATTATTTCCAAAAGAAAGGGCAAATATAAAAAAAATGTTCGATTATCTAGAAACTCTTAAAGAACATACTGTTGCCAGAATATTATATCCTGATTATTCAATTAGTCCTGAAGAATCGCTTAATGCAAAACATCGTGATGATAGTTTTTATCAACTATTAAATATATTTATTACTGATGAAAAGTTAAAAGCAATTATTGCTCAATTATGGATGTATTTGGGGTTATCTCCCGAAGAATCTACAGCAAATTATACAAATTGCATTTTTACAAGTAGTTTTATTGAAGGTACATTTCACGTAAAAGGTGGAGGTGCAGCAGTAAGTAAAGCAATAGTTGATACTCTTGAAGAAAACAATGTAAAAATATACACAAAAAACCCGGTAAAGCGAATTATTGCAGAAAATGGGAAAGTAAAAGGTATAGAGCTAAAGAGTGGCGAGTATATTGAAGCTGATTATGTGGTATCGAATGCCGACCCATATCAAACTGTATTTGAATTATTACCTGAAGACCAAATCTCAAAAATTTTCAAATTTCGATTAAATAAAATGCAACCATCATTATCTATATATGCAATGTATTTAGGTCTTGATTGTACAACCGAATCTTTGGGCATACCTGAAAGTAATTATTTTTATAACGATTCGTATAATTTAGAACAAGCATACAAAAATAGTGTTGAAAGCAAATTAGAAAAAACTGATTGGTGTCTATCGAATTACAAAAGTAAGTTTAACGATTTTTCAAACGAAACTAACGGAGTACTTTCTGTTGCAGAATTAGCTCCGGCAGGTAATTGGTTCGATTTGGAAAGAGCAGATTATAAAACTGAAAAAGAAAAAGTTAAAAATATATTATTAAATAAGTACAATAAACAATTCCCCGGATTAAAAGAACACGCTAAACTTATTGAGTTTGGAACACCAAAAACAATGAAACGCTATTCAGGAAATCATTTAGGAGCTATATACGGTCTTGCACAAACAATAGAACAATCGAATAACCGCAGGTTAGCAAATCGCTTACCTATACACGGAGTGTTTTTGGTAGGTTCGTGGACACAAGCCGGAGGTGGTTACGAGGGGGCAATGATGGGTGGCTTGCAAACAGCTCATTCTGTTTTAGATATGGCTGACAAAGTTTGGATGAAACCGGGTATTTTCTTTAATAAAGAACATAAAACTAATAAAATACCTAAACACGATTACCTTATTTATCCGTTTAAGGCAAAGGTTTACCCTGATGATGTAGATTACACAACAAATATTAAATCAACCGGATATTTGCGTATATTAGACCGTGCAAGGGTTGAGTTAGGTAATCAGAGTGAGGAATTAATTGCTATAAAACCTATTTTAGATGAGTGTTATGTAAATCTTTATCAGATAATAATAAACGTGCACGATTATGCAAAATTAAACAGCTCAATTAATATTAGAACAGGATATCGTAAAAATACATCACACAGAGCATCGGTTGACCAAGTTATTTATGATGATGAAGGAAAGATTTTAGCCGAAGCTATTTCAGATATTATGTTTGTAAAAAAAGCTGGAGACTTAATTGAATTACCTGCCGCATATCCTGACAATGTAAAACTACCTTTCGACTTAGGAAAAGCAAAATTACCAAAAATATTGTTCTCTAATAAAGAACATTTCGTAAATAAATCGGAATACACAATATACTACGAAGACACTGATGCACAGGGCATTGTTTATAATGTATCTTATGTAAAACTTTGCGAAAAAGCTTTTTGGGATATTAGAGATACTATTTACGAAGATAAAAAACCAATTTCTGCAAAACCTACAAGAATTGAAATTAGATTTGCCAAATCGTTAAGTTTAGGCGATAAAGTTGAAATATGGTCAGGTTCAAGAATTATTAATGAAAATGAATTTGCAATTGATTATCGACTAATAAATAAAGCAACCGAAGATATTTTAACCGATGTATATATTGAGTATAAAAAGGATTAATAAATATAATTAATATTGGATAATATAAATGTATATTACACTAAAATTGATTCAAATTTTCCAAAAGAAAAATTTGATGAATTTTATAATGAATTACCAAATATACTCAAAAATAAAATTGACAGACTTAAACGCTACAAATCTAAATTACATAGTTTAATTGGCTTACAATTATTGAAAACATCTTTATCCGATTTTAATTTTTCAAATAAAATATTAGAAAAAATTAGGTATAAAGAAGATGGCAAACCATACATTCCAAACAGTTTTTGCTTTAATATTTCGCACTCCGAAAATATTATAATTTGTGCTTGTTATAACTCAAATATTGGTGTAGATATTGAAAAAATAATGCCCCGAAACATTAATAAATTACAAACATTTATTAGTAAAGATGAATTTATTGCTTTATCAAACTCGACTAACCAAGATCAACTTTTTGCTAAAATTTGGACACAAAAAGAAGCTTTTTCAAAAGCTATTGGTAGTGGAATGAATTTATCATTTGCTGATATAAATATTACAAATTTAAAAGTTATGCACAAAAATGAATTTTGGTATCTGTACCCTTTAAATATTGATAAAAAATATTTTTGCCATATTTGTGTTGCTGATAATAAGAAAGCTATTAGGATTAAAGAGGTAAATATTTTATATTAACCCACATTATTCAAAAAACCTGTTAGCTTTTGTTCTAAGCAAAATTGGAAAAACAATTTTATTCAATTATTAGTTTATCAGTAGCTATACTAGTTTCATAATTAAATTTCAATAAATAAATACCCTTTTGTAATTTGTGTACATTAAATGTGTTTGTTTTACTTATATCTTTGTATTCTACTAATATTTTCCCTGTCAAATCTATAATAGTAATGCTTTTAGGAAAATATTTATTAAAAACAATATTTAATTTACCATTTGTAGGATTAGGATATATTGAGTATTGATTATTTTTAACAGAATAAATATCTGTAATAACATCAATATTAACTGACTTAGTATTATCACAATTATTACTATTTGTAGCCATTAATTGCACTGTATAATTACCTTCGGCAGAATATATATGAGTTGGACTAAAATCTGAGCTTGTATTTGCATCTCCAAAATTCCACAAATAAGAATCGGCATTTTGCGATGTATTTGTAAAATCTACACTTAAATTATTAACATTATAAGTAAAATTGGCAATAGCTGTTTCGTTTACAATATAAGTTGTACATAATGCAAGAAGCATAACACGATATAACACTTTACCTAAAATTAAAAATCTAGCTAATGGAAACAGAGATATTTTTTGAATGTTCAAATTGTTTAAATTCTTTTTCTATAAAAATGCAAAGCATCAATTTTGATTCAAGCAGAGAATTAATATTTAACCCAGAGCCAGTATGTCCAAGATGTGGTGCCATTGAAGAAATTGTTTTAAGCGATTATGGATTAGAACAAATAGACAATATGATATTTAGCAACAAAATTAAAACAATAATAAAATAACATTTTGTAACAAAAACACATAACATTCGTAATCAAACAGTTTAAAACTGATTGTAATTTGTGTAATATTAATAAACATAGTAACGATTTTAGTGTTAACTCGTGGAGTGGAATGAAGAAATTTAGACTTGCAGATTTCTTTGATGCACACTGGGATAAATACATTAAATCACCTAAAAGGTACATTCGCAAAGAAGAATACAAAGCAGTTAATGCCATAAGAGTATGCAGGACGGCTAAATTAGGAATAGAAAAGTACGTTTGTGAAGATTGTGGTGAAGTAACACAGATATATCACAGTTGCAAAAATAGATTTTGTCCTACATGTAGTTGGAAAGACACTATGGATTGGGCTGAAAAACTTAAATACAGAATGTTTGATTTAAAACACAGGCATATAGTTCTAACATTACCACATCAATTAAATAAACTAATAAAACTAAATGAGAAATTATTACTAAATATTTTCATGCCAATAGCTGCTGAAGTATTCAAAGAATGGATGTTGCACAAATATGGAATAAAGCCAGGAATAATATCTGTATTGCATACATTTGGAGAAAAAAAGAATTTCCATGTACACGTACATATGATTGTTTCTTGGGGTGGTATAAATATAAACTCTAACAGATTAGAAGAAATTAAAGGGGAATATGTTGATTATAAATTCTTACAAAAAAAATTCATGATTAAATTTGAGGATAAATTAATTGAACTTTTTGAAAATAAGGATTTAAAACACCATTTCGATAATAAATTTAAATTACTTAGATTTATAAAACAAATAAACAAAAAGAATTGGGTATTACATTTAGAAAAAGCGATGGATATCCCCACTGAAGTTATTCGATATATTGGAAGGTATTCGAAAAGAGCTTGTTTAAGCGAATATAAGATAACAAATATTGAAGGAGAAGATATAAGTTTTAGTTACAAAGATTACAGAAACAAAGATATTTTCGGTAAAGCTATTGAAAAAAATTTAGTGTTACATTACAATGATTTTTTTCCAAGACTTTTACAGCATGTTCCTTTTAACAGATTTAAAATAGTTAGATATTATGGTTACTACGCAGGTGCTTCTCATATACCAAAAGAACATTTATATAATCCAGACCAAAATAAGGAAGGTGATGAAATAACAGACAGTATCAATGAAGATGTGAATGAATATGTAAATGATTTAAGATTTTGTACAATATGTAATAAAGAAAAAAAATATTTATACACAATATTCATAAATAAAAAAAATGAAAGAATCAAAATACAAGAAATCAGACTGTTAGAAAACAAAGTTTTTAGGGAGAGATTTATTGCATAAAAACTACTGGGATTGCTATGTCTAGCTGTGAAAAAAATGAAAAATAATGGGTAAATAACAAATAATAAGAAAATAACATGAGTGTAAAATGGAAAATTACAGTTAAATTAAACAAAAAACTCTGTGTCTTAATGATATTGTTGTTCAGTAGAACAAACCTGAAAATTGAAACTCTTATAATAATAATATATTTCAAACACTCTGTACAACATGGTATATACGATATTTTGGATTGTAAGCTCGCTTTGAATTCTGTGCGCTATTTAGAAACGCAAAATCATTCTGATTTTGTATATTGACGAAAAAAAATTGTAAAACCAAAATGATTTTGCTACTTTTACACGTATGAAATTTTGTGCTAAACATATCCAAAACATCGTATATACGAGTCGTTA
>CAMZKE010000017.1 GCA_947311115.1 uncultured Bacteroidales bacterium
GTCCGGCGAAAGAGGACAAGTATTGAATATATTAAACCATAAATTTCACAAATTAACACAAATATTTATATACAAATAGACGCAGATTTTAACTATTGTATATACTTATATATTGGGTGCGAAAGTTCAGTTATTTAATCTGTTTGGGTTTAATTCCCCATCCCTTGGAACGTATAAAAGAATAGTATTCCAAAACGATATCTCGTCCGCTTGCGGCGAGGAGATTCATTAAGCAAAAAAAAAGACCTCGATTTCGAGGTCTTCTTTGGTTATTCAATTTATCCTTAAAGAAATTAATTCCTATCAATACAATTCAAATCACTAAAAGCAATTTTTAATCGTTCAACCATCGATTTTTCACCTTCACGTAACCAAGCACGTGGGTCGTAATGCTTTTTATTTGGCTTATCTTCACCATCAGGGTTTCCTATCTGAGACTGAAGGTATGCCTCTTTCTTTTTGTAATTTTGTAGCACTCCATTCCAAAAAGCCCATTGAGTATCAGTGTCAATATTCATTTTAATTACACCATAACTAATTGCTTCTTTTATATCAGCTTCCGAGGAGCCTGAACCTCCATGAAACACAAGATTTACAGGATTCTTACCAGTATTATATTTTTCTTGAATATATTTTTGTGAATTATCTAAAATTTTAGGTGTTAGTTTTACATTTCCCGGCTTATATACACCATGTACATTACCAAACGAAGCTGCAATAGTAAATTTATCAGAAATCTGAATTAACTCATTATAAGCATAAGCAACTTCTTCAGGTTGAGTATATAATAATGAATTATCAATACCTGTATTATCAACACCATCTTCTTCGCCACCTGTTACACCAAGCTCAATTTCAAGTGTCATATCAATAGCAGCCATTCGTTTTAAATACTCTTTACTTATTGCAATATTCTCTTCAATAGGCTCTTCTGACAAATCTAACATATGCGAACTATACAAAGGTTTGCCATATTCTTGATAAAATACTTCGCCAGCTTCTAACATACCATCAATCCATGGTAAAAGCTTTTTTGCAGCATGGTCGGTATGTAAAATTACAGCCACACCATACATTTCAGCCATTTGATGTATATGTTGCGCTCCTGATATTGCTCCGGCTATTGCAGCCTCTTGGTTTTCGTTAGATAAGGATTTACCTGCAAAAAAATGTGCACCACCATTTGAAAACTGAATTATTACAGGCGAATTAACCTCTTTAGCTACTTCTAATACTGCATTTACAGAATTTGTTCCGATTACATTTACTGCCGGAATAGCAAAATTATTTTCCTTTGCAATAGCAAAAACTTTTTGTACATCTTCGCCTGTAACCACTCCCGGCTTTATAACATCAAATATTTTAGTTGACATATTGTTGATTTAAATTAGTTTATTTTCTATCTTACAAAGATATATAGCTTTTTATATATTATGAAATTAGTTATATACTTTATTTGTTTTTTACCTTAATTTATGATAAAAATTATAAAATGACATTAACAAATTAACTATCTTTGTAAAAAAAATATTATGGCAACAAGAAAAGAACACGATTTTATAGGTGAATTAGAAATTTCTAACGAAAACTATTATGGAATACAAACTCACAGAGCATTAGAGAACTTTAATATAACAGGTTTTCCTATTTCAAACGAACCATTTATGATTGTTGGCTTAGCTTATGTAAAAAAAGCCGCCGCAATGGCAAATAAAGAATTAGGTGTTATTAAACCGGAAGTGGCCGATGCTATTTGTTTAGCTTGCGATAAACTTATTGATGGAGAATATCTTGAAGAGTTTTCAACCGATATGATACAAGGTGGTGCAGGTACATCGGTAAATATGAATGCAAACGAAGTTATTGCAAATATTGCTCTCGAAATAATGGGGCATAAAAAAGGTGAGTATGACTATTGTCACCCAAATAACGATGTAAACTGCTCACAATCAACAAACGATGCATATCCTACAGCTTTTAGAATTGGATTGCTTTTGCGTTTAAACTCTTACCGAGATTCGCTTGTTGACTTAAAAAAATCTTTTGAAAATAAAGCGGAAGAGTTTAAAAATGTGCTTAAAATGGGGCGTACTCAACTTCAAGATGCCGTACCTATGAGTTTAGGTAACGAGTTTAAAGGTTGGGCTGTTACTACAGGCGAAGAAATTGAGCGTTTACAATACGCAAAAGAAATGATACGCTCTATAAATATGGGAGCAACAGCTATCGGAACAAAAGTAAATGCTCCTGATGGTTACCCTGAATTAGTAACAAAAAAATTACGTGAAGTTAGTGGACTAAAACTATATTTAGCCGAAGACTTAATTGAAGCAACCTCTGATACAGGTGCTTATGTGCAACTTTCAGGAGTTGTTAAACGAACAGCATTAAAAGTATCTAAAATTTGTAACGATTTACGCTTATTATCATCAGGACCAAGAACTGGTTTTAACGAAATAAATTTACCAAAAATGCAGCCGGGCTCATCAATTATGCCGGGAAAAGTTAATCCTGTAATACCTGAGGTTGTAAATCAAACAGCATATTATGTTGTTGGTGCTGATATTACAATTGCGATGGCATCAGAGGCTGGTCAATTGCAATTAAATGTAATGGAACCTGTTATTGCGTTTAGCTTATTTAACTCAATACGCTGGATGGCAAATGCTTGTAATACATTACGTACAAAATGTATTGATGGAATTACCGCAAACGCCAAAAGAACTGAAGAAATGGTTATGAATAGTGTTGGTATTGTTACTCTATTAAATCCATTATTAGGCTATGAAATGTGTTCTTCAATTGCAAAAGAAGCTTTAAATCAAGATAAATCTATACATCAAATTGTTGTAACAGAAAGAAAACTTATTACTCAAGAAAAATGGGATGAAATATACTGTTTTGAAAATTTGATTAACCCTAAATTTTTTGATTAAAATTAATAAATTTCCTCTCCGTAAACGAATGAGGTATCATTATGTAATATAATATTTTACACCACAAACTGTGTAGAATAAAATATAAACATATTAATAAAATAAATTAACAAAAATGAAATTGACAAAAATGAAATGGTCAAATCTTGCAATTAATGGAGGTGTTGCACTAATAATAGGTTTGGTATTTATTTTCTTACCTCACACATTGAGTCTTACAATTGTAAAAATACTTGGAATAATATTGGGTATTACAGGAATAACAATGCTTTTTGCAACATTTTTTAAACAAAAACACAATGGAGCAACTAACTTTTACTTTGTAATACAAGGAGTACTAAATCTGGGTTTAGGAGCTATAATGATATTTAACCCTAAACTAATGATTAATTTTATTATGCTAGTTATTGGTATATGGTCTTTAGCAATAGGTCTATTCCAAATATTATATGCAATTAAAATTAGAAAAATAATTAATCAAGGTATATTTTTATTAATTAGTGGTGTTTTGTTTATAATAATTGGTATCACTATGATTATCTCTCCTGAATTAGTTATAGCAACACTACTTTCAATAATTGGAATTTTTGTTAGTATTCTTGGTGTTATTTTACTATATTTTAGCTACTTAATATATAAATATAATAAAGAAAATTACTCTAAAATTATTGAAGATGCACAAATAATTGAATAATTGTTAATTACTCTTTGCAAATTATGAAATATTAATTATAAAATATTAATTAATAGTGTATTTTTGCAAAAACTTTTAAAAATGGATATTTTAGGAGTAATTCCTGCAAGATACGGTTCGACAAGATTCCCCGGCAAACCATTGGTTAACATAGGTGGTAAACCCATGATTCAGCATGTGTACGAACGTTCGATACAAGCATTAGAAAATGTTATTGTAGCAACAGATGATAAACGTATATTTAAAGCTGTTAATAGTTTTGGAGGTAAAGTTGTAATGACATCAAAAAAACACAAAAGTGGTACCGACCGCTGTGCTGAAGCTGTTGATGTATATATAAACGAAACATCTAATAATGTTGATGTTGTTATTAACATACAAGGAGACGAACCTTTTATTTATCCAGAACAAATTAAAGCATTAGCAAAATTATTCTCAAAAAAACGTACACAAATTGGCACTTTAATTAAACCAATTATTAACTCAACTGATATTTTTGATGAAAATAAGCCAAAAGTTGTATTTAACAAAAAACGGGAGGCAATTATGTTTAGTCGCTCACCTATTCCATTTATCAGAGGAACTAAAAAAACAGAATGGGTAAAAAAGAATTTTTATAAACATATTGGTATTTACGGTTACAGATTAGATATTTTAAGAGAAATAACCAAATTAAAACCATCATATTTAGAATTACAAGAATCCTTAGAGCAATTACGTTGGTTAGAAAATGGTTATAAAATTAAAATTGATGAAACCGAATATGAGAGTATTTCAATTGATACCCGTAAAGACCTTAAAAAACTCACACAAGCAGGACTATTATAAACTTAACAATAAATCACTTTAAGAATAGAACACTTTAACAAATGGCAGAAACAAACTTTGTAGATTACGTAAAAATATTTACCCATTCAGGAAATGGAGGGGCTGGTTCTGCTCATTTTTTTAGAGATAACAGAACTACTACCGGAGGCCCTGATGGAGGCGATGGAGGACGTGGTGGACACGTAATACTAAAAGGTAATAAACAACTTTGGACATTACTACATCTTAAATACAATAAACATCACAAAGCAAAAGATGGCGAAGCTGGTAGTGGTAGTAACAGTACAGGAAAACAAGGAACTGATGTAATTATTGAAGTTCCTTTAGGTACGGTTGCTAAAGACGCTGAAACAGGCGAAATACTTTTTGAAATTACTAATCACGAAGAAACAAAAATACTTCGTAAAGCCGGACGTGGAGGACAAGGTAATTCACATTTTAAGTCAGCAACAAATCGCTCACCACACTATTCACAACCAGGCGAAGAAGGCGAAGAAGGTTGGAATATATTAGAGCTAAAAGTACTTGCCGATGTTGGATTAGTTGGTTTTCCCAATGCAGGAAAATCAACACTATTATCGGTAGTATCGGCAGCAAAACCTAAAATTGCCAATTATGCATTTACAACACTTGTTCCAAATTTAGGTATTGTACAATACCGCGATTTTAAATCGTTTGTAATGGCTGACATACCTGGTATTATTGAAGGTGCAAGCGAAGGAAAAGGTTTAGGGGTTAGATTTTTACGCCATATAGAACGTAACTCAATGTTACTTTTTATGGTTCCTGCCGATAGCGATAATATTCATAAAGAATATAAAATTTTACTTAACGAAGTAAAAACTTACAATGCCGAATTAGCCGATAAAGCTCGTATATTAGCAATCACAAAAACTGATATGTTAGACGACGAACTAATTGCCGAAATTGAGCAGGATTTACCTAATATTCCTCATATTTTTATATCATCAGTATCAAATATAAATATTGTACAATTAAAAGATATGATTTGGAAAGAACTTAATAAAGAAGACAAATAGAACACTTTAACAATAGAACACTTTAATAATAGAACACTTATAATATATGAACGCAGTTTTAGAAACAAATTTTGAATTACCAAAACAGGTATCAAAATACAAAGGAAAAGTAAGAGAAGTTTTCAATATCGATAATAAAGAATTGGTAATGATTGTTACAGACCGTTTATCGGCTTTCGATGTTGTTTTACCAAAAGGAATACCCTTTAAAGGACAAGTTTTAAATCAAATTGCTGATAAATTTTTAGATGCAACAGCAGATATTGTTCCTAATTGGAAAACTGCAACCCCTGATGCAAACGTAATGGTTGGAAAATATGCAGACTCCTTCCCTATCGAAATGATTGTACGTGGTTATTTAACAGGTAGTTCATGGAGAAGTTACAAAAACGGTTCTCGTAGTATTTGTGGTGTTGCAATTCCCGATGGAATGAAAGAACATCAAAAATTTCCAACACCAATTATTACTCCTACAACTAAAGCAGACCAGGGTTTTCACGACGAGGATATATCTCGCGAAGAAATACTAAAACAAGGTTTAGTTTCAGAAGAAGACTATGTTTTACTTGAAAAATATTCTTTAGAGCTTTTTGAACGTGGCACACAAATAGCTGCCGAAAAAGGTTTAATATTAGTTGATACAAAATACGAGTTTGGTAAATATAATGGCGAGATAATTTTAATAGACGAAATTCATACACCTGATTCATCACGTTATTTTTATGCCGATGGTTACCAAGAACGTTTTGATAAAGGAGAAAATCAACGTCAATTATCAAAAGAATTTGTGCGTGAATGGTTAATGGAAAACGGATTTCAAGGCAAAGAAGGCCAAAGCATTCCGGAAATGACAGATAAAAAAGTTGAAGAAATTTCAGATAGATATATTGAACTTTACGAAGTAATTACAGGCGAAAAGTTTGTAAAGGCTGATACTAACAACGTAATTGACAGAATTGAAAAAAATATTTTAACATACTTAAATAAGTAGTGTATAATTAATTATTCAATACATAACTATTAATTTTCAACTTTTAAATAAAAGAAAAATGTACAGAACACATACCTGCGGGCAATTAAATATAAGCAACTTAAACCAAGAAGTAATACTTAGTGGTTGGGTGCAAAAAGTAAGAAACAAGGGCGGAATGATTTGGGTTGATTTACGCGACCGTTATGGTATAACTCAACTTGTTTTTGAAGATGGTAAAACCAATTCAAATATCTTTGAAATAGCCAAAACACTTGGGCGTGAGTTTGTTATTCAAGCAACAGCAACGGTTATTGAGCGTGAAGCAAAAAATAACAAAATACCAACTGGTGAAATTGAGTTATTTGTAAATGAATTACAAATATTAAACACATCAGAGGTACCACCATTTACAATTGAAGACGATACAGATGGAGGCGATGAAATACGTATGAAATACCGTTATATGGATTTACGCCGTAATCCTGTAAAAAATAATCTTATTTTACGTCATAGAATTGGCCAAGAAGTACGCCGTTACCTTGATGATATAGAGTTTATGGAAATTGAAACACCATACTTAATTAAATCGACGCCAGAAGGTGCAAGAGATTTTGTAGTACCTTCGCGTATGCATCAAGGCGAGTTTTATGCACTTCCACAATCGCCACAAACATTTAAACAACTATTAATGATATCGGGCTACGACCGCTATTTTCAAATAGTAAAATGTTTCCGTGATGAAGACCTACGTGCCGACCGTCAACCTGAATTTACACAAATTGACTGCGAAATGGCTTTTGTTGAACAAGATGATATTCTAAATACTTTTGAAGGAATGGCAAAACATCTTTTCAAAAAAGTATTAAATTACAATTTGCCTGATTTTATTCGTATGCCATACTCTGAAGCCATGGAAAAATATGGTAACGATAAACCTGATTTACGTTTCGATATGCAGATAAATGAAATTACAGAACTTGTAAAAGGACACAATTTTGTAGTTTTCGATTCGGTTGAATATATTGGAGGTATTTGTGCAAAAAACGCAGCATCATACTCGCGTAAGCAATTAGATGCTTTAACAAAATTTGTTCAAAAACCACAAGTTGGTGCAAAAGGCTTAGTATATGTAAAATGTAACGATGATGGCACATACAAATCATCAGTAGATAAATTTTACAACCAAGACGAGCTTGCGAAATGGGCGAAAAAATTCAATGCAGAAAAAGGCGATTTGTTACTTATTTTAGCAGGCAATAAAAACAAAACTTTACCTGCTATCTCTGAATTAAGATTAGAAATGGCACGTCAGTTAAACCTTATGGACAAAAATAAATTTGTACCACTTTGGGTTGTTGATTTTCCTCTTTTAGAATGGGACGAAGAAAATAATCGTTTCCATGCCATGCACCACCCTTTTACATCGCCAAAAATTGAAGATATACCAATGCTTGACACTGAGCCGGGTAAAGTAAGAGCAAATGCTTACGATATGGTTATTAACGGTGTTGAAATTGGCGGAGGTAGTATTCGTATTCACAATAAAGATATGCAAGCAACAATGTTTAAGCATTTAGGTTTCTCAAAAGAAGAAGCTGAAGAACAATTTGGTTTCTTAATGAATGCTTTTAAATACGGAGCTCCACCTCATGGCGGCATTGCTTTGGGGTTTGATCGTTTAGTTGCAATGTTTGCGGGTACCGATAGCATTAGAGATGTAATTGCATTCCCTAAAAATAATGCCGGTAGAGATGTTATGATTGATTCTCCTTCAAATGTAGCAACAACACAACTAGAAGAACTAGGTTTAAAAATTGATATTCAAAAATAATTGATAATATATTCCAAAAAACGTCGATAATTTACTTAATCTGCGTTTTTTATGCCATAAATTTTACATTTAGTAAAAAAAATGGAACATTTGACAATTATTATTAAAACAAATTGTTTTATTAGCGTATATTTACGAAACACAATCAAGCTTACCACTTTAATGAAAATTTTAATTATTGACAATTTAGATAGTTTTACATACAATATAAAACATTATATAGAACAATTTGCCGATATAGTAGATGTTATACGTATAGATGAGTTGGATTATAGAAAAGTTTTAGAATATGATAAAATTGTAATATCACCCGGTCCCGGTTTACCCTCAGAGAAACCGGAATTAGGACATTTAGTAAATAATTTTCAAACAGCAAAACCAATTTTAGGTATTTGTTTAGGTCATCAAGCAATTGCAGAATACTATGGAGCAGAGCTGGAAAATAAAAAAAATGTTGACCACGGAGTATCAAAACAAACACATATTATTGAACATGATGTTATTTTTACCGAAATTGACAAAAACTTTTTTTCAGGAAGATATCATTCGTGGGTTGTTAACCAAGAAACAATACCTGACGAAATAATTGTAACCGCTGTTGATGACGATGGTAAAATAATGGCATTTAAACACAAAAATCTAAATGTAAGAGGTGTTCAATTTCATCCGGAATCGATTCTTACACCACAAGGTTTAAAAATTATTGAAAATTGGGTAAAATTATCATAAATATATAATCGGTAATAATCTCTATATCTTCGCAATACAAATTAATTAAAAAAAAAGTTATTTTTTTCATATTTCTAGTTTGTATTTTTAAAAATATGCTTTATATTTGCAACCGCAAAAGCGAGAATAGCTCAGTTGGTAGAGCACGACCTTGCCAAGGTCGGGGTCGCGGGTCCGAGTCCCGTTTCTCGCTCTTTTTTATGTTCTTTAATTAGGGATGCCCGAGTGGTGGAATTGGTAGACACGTTGGACTTAAAATCCAATGGACATAGCGTCCGTGCCGGTTCGAGTCCGGCCTCGGGTACAAAAGCGGAATTCTTATTTAATATAAGTTTTCCGCTTTGTTTTTTACTATAGATGAATTACCTCTCCAAACTTTATTTTCATTTTTTTTTATAAAAATTAACTATCTTTGTGAACAATGACAAACAATGATATAATAAGACGTTTAAGGTATTCTTTTGACCTTAACGATAGTACAATGATAAAGCTTTTTGATTTAGCAGGTTCAAAAGTTAATCGCGAACAAGTAAGCAATTGGTTAAAAAAAGATGACGACCCTCTATATAAAGAAATTTATGATGTAGAACTTGCAACATTTTTAAATGGGTTTATTATATACAAAAGAGGTGCTCAAGAAGGAAAAAAGCCAATAAACGAAAAAAAACTAAACAACAACACAATTCTACGTAAATTAAAAATTGCATTAAATTTGAAAGATATAGATATGATAGCAATTTTTGATTTAGCTGATATGAGAATTAGCAAACCAGAACTTAGTGCATTTTTTAGAAAACCTACACAAAGCCAATATAGGCTATGTAAAGACCAGTTTTTACGAAATTTCATTCACGGATTACAAATAAAGTATAGAAAATAATATGATTACCGAGCAAAAAATTGACGACTCAATAGTACGATTAAGTAAACTAACCGAAGAAGAATATATTTCGGAATATATGTCTGAAATGAATAAACAAACAAATATTTCTAATTTTATGGCAGAAAGTGCCGACCATTTTATGTTAGAAAAAGATTCGGAAAATTCAATGTTAGAACTATGCTTTCAAATATTAAATATATATAAAGATAATTTCGCTGATAAATACACCATAATTTCATCGGATACATTAATGAGTTCGCTTAAAACTCGTAAAGAAATACAAGATACTCAAGCAAAAATATTAAATATTGATTTATCAAAAGACGGAGCTTCGTTGATTGAAAAAAAATATGAGGAAATAAAAAAGGATATTGCCGAAAATCCTGAAAAAATAAATAGCACATATAAAGAACTTTTTAAAGCAAAAGAAGAATTAGATAATCTTCGTTCGCAAAAAAACTTATTCGATTACTGTGCATATTTTATTGAAAACGACAAATATACAATTGAACGCGACAAACCGGCAATTAGCTCAATTATAGATGTTTTATTAATTTCATTAGAAACTCAAATAAATGGAAATAACAAATAATAATATTGAAAAAGCTTTAAAATATTTCGATAAGTTAGACGATACTAAATACGAAACTCTTGTTGATAATATTATTGAAGAACAAGCATATTTAAGCACATTTATTCAACAGAATTTAGATGCTATTTTTGGTAAAAACGAGCAAATTAAAGACTTATCATACAACCTATATTTTACTATTTTGTATCTTTACAAAAACAAACTTGGAGATTCATACCCAATTATTGACAAAGAAAAATTGACAGCAATAATAGAAAATAATAATGGAGGCAATCATAAGCAAGAAGAATTAGGCGATTTTTTATTCACACAACTTGTTGATAGCAAATTTGGTAAAGAAGAAATTTTAAAAGTAATAGGGCTCTTAAATGTTGTAATTAATTGTGTTGATTTAAGTTAACGGCATAAAATCAATCATTTGTTATTTTGAATTTGGTGAAAAATTTAAAAGAAAATGAATCTCCTCGCCGCAAGCGGACGAGGTATCGTTTTGGAATACTATTCTTTTATACGTCCCAAGGGACGGGGAATTAAACCCAAACAGATTAAAGGAGTAATCAATATAATCTTTCTTATAATTTTATACCCATTACTAATATATCGTCAATTTGATTTAGATTGCCTTTCCAACTATAAAATGTTTCCTCTAAAATATTTTGTTGCTCACTCATTGGTTTTTGCGAAATGTTAAATAATAATTGTTTAAACTTTTTATATTTAAACTTTTTACCTTTTACACCACCAAATTGGTCAGCAAACCCATCAGAAAATAAATATATTATATCGTTTTTTTGTAGTTTAATTTTATGATTTGTAAAATTATCCATTCGTGCATAAATAGATATTGGCATATTATCCGGTTTTACTTCGTAAAAACCATCTAAACTTAACTGATTTTTAATGTTTGTTTGGCTTATTTTATTTTGAGAAATAATATAAAGCGAATTATTTGCACCTGCATACTCCATTTCATTTGTTTTTGTATTTACAGATATTAACGAAATATCCATTCCGTCTTTTTGTTCAAAAAGTTTTCCTTCTTGTTTTAATGAACTTACTATTTCTTTTCGTAAACGATTTAAAATTAAATTTGGAGTAGTTATATTCTCTTTTTTTACAATTTCGTTAAGTAATGATATACCCAACATACTCATAAATGCACCAGGAACACCATGTCCCGTGCAATCAGCAGCAGCAATAACAATTTTATCGTTTATTTTTGTCCACCAATAAAAATCACCACTAACTACATCTTTAGGGATAAATGAAATAAATACATCTGTAAAATTTAGTTTTAATAATCCTATGTTTGGTAAAACCGAAGATTGAATATTCTGTGCATAATCTATACTTTCGGTTAAATGTAAATGTATTTTTTCTATATGTTGTTTTTGCGAACTTATTTCATCTCTTTGAGTAAGAATTTCTTCATTTTGTTGATTTAATTCTACATTTTTTTCAGCTATCTCATTTTTTTGTTGAGTTAACAATTTGTTTGCTTTTTTCTTGTTACGTAAGTTAATTAAAATAAGAACAACCACTCCTAAGGAAAGTATAAAGCCTATTATTAAGGCATTTCGCAGTAATTTCTGTTTTGCAGCTTCTGTTGCTTGTTGTTTAATTAATATTCTGTTTTTCTCTAATTGTTGAGTTTTCTTTTCGGTATCATATTTTGCTTCAAGTTGTTCTATTTCAGCCATTTTTTTTACATTAAAAATACTATCTTTAACCTGAATATATAATTTTAAATATTTATATGCATTGTTTAAATCGTTTAGCTTTGCATAAGAGTTTGATAGGCTTTCGTAAGCATTTTTTTTATCGGGATTGGTATTTATTTCTTTTGCAATTTCTAAACCATTCTTTCCATATCTAACAGCAAGATGATAAAAGTTATTATTCAATGTAGAATCACCAATTGCATTATATATGTGCGATAGTCGTATATAAATTACAGATTCACCTTCTTTATCATCAATTTCTTGTTTTATTTTAAGTGCTTTTTCGTAATAATATTTTGCTTCTCTTATTTTATTTTGTTCAAAATACAAATCGCCTAAATTTGAGTATAAATTTGCTAATTCAAAATTACTTTTAGCTTCTTCATAAATTTTCAAAGCTAAATTGTAATATTTATCAGCTTTTTCATAATTTTTAATTTCAATATAATCAAGCCCTAAATTGTTATATGCATTTGCAACGCCTATTTTATTACCTAATTTTTCAAAACTATTTAGTGCCTTTGTGTGATATTTAATTGCCTTTTTATAATTATGTTGTTCGTAATGTACTAATCCAATATTATTGTAGCACATTGACATTCCTTTTAAATTGTTTGTTTTTTCTTTAATTTTTAAAGTTTTCTGAAAATTTTTTATTGCTTCGGTATAATTTCCTTTCATATACTCAATTACACCAATTCCATTATAACTATTTGAGCCAATAACATCTTCATCTTCAGGCAACACATTTTTTACCGCTTTTTTGTAATATATAATTGCATTATCGTAATCGCCTTTAATATTATAAATATTACCAATATTTACTTCAATATACGGTGCATAACCTTTATTATCGTCATATTTCAAAGCTTTTTTATAATATTCTATTGCTTTATCGTAGTCTGCTTGTACTTTATATAAAATACCAAATTGATTATATATTTTATTATAAAATGTTTTATTATTGAGCTTATTATTTATTTTTAATGCTAAATCTAAATTTTGTTTTGCTAAATTATATTCTCCCTTATCTTTATATAGTTCACCTTTTTGTATATAAATCCTAGTAGTATAAGTATTATTATTTATTTCTTTAGCAATATTTAAAGCCTTGTTGTAAAATGTTAAACTTGAATCATAATCTCTATTTTCGTATATATTACCAAAAGTAATATATGCATTTATTACAGCAGTATCGGTTCCGTAATTTATTATTTTGTTTAAACTATCAACATTTATTGGGTATAATACCTTTACAAATAGTAAAAAAAGTACTAGAAAGGCGTTATTTTTCATTTTATAGTGTGTTTTGTATTAATTATCGCCTTCTAAAGTAACTATTTTTATTCATTTACACAAACAAACTCAAAGCTTGTTTATATGCTTGTTTTAATAGTTTATTATCAATATTATTTATAATTTTTAATTGCTCGCAATAGTTTATAAAATCAAAAGTATTCAAATTAGCGGTAAGTTCTTTTCCGGTCATTGGGCAACCGCCTTTATCGTTAAGTACAGTATCGAAATTTAGGCAACCTGCTTTCAAAGCTGCATTTACTTTGGCTTGTGCCGATGTATGTGTTGTATGTAAATGTATTCCAAAATCTATTTTAGGATAATTATTAATTAAATTATTATAAACATTATATATTAGTTCAGGAGTTGATTCACCTGTAATATCGGAAAGCGTAATTTTTGTTATACCTAAATTGTTAGCTTTATTAACCCAAGTATATATTTGATCTTCATTCCACACATCGCCATAAGGGTTACCAAACGCCATTGTTAAATACAATAGTAGTTTTTTATTTTGCTTTTCGCAGATGTCTAAGAATTGCTTTGTAAGTTCGTGACCTTGTTCAACCGTTTTATTAATATTCTTAAGTAAAAAAGTCTCAGAAAATGAAAAAGGATAGCCCAAATAAGTTATTTCTGGGTATGATGCTGCTAACTCCCCTCCTTTTTTACTTGCTACTATGGCAAGCAATTTTGTGTTAGTGTTTGTTAAATCTAGACCTGCAATAACTTGTGCAGTATCACTTAACTGAGGTATTGCTTTTGGCGAAACAAAACTACCAAAATCTAAAGTATCAAAACCTACTTTTAAAAGTGTATTTATATATGCAATTTTTTGCTCGGTAGGAATAAACTTTGTTACACCTTGCATTGCATCACGCGGACATTCGGTAATTTTTACTCTTTCCACTCTACTTCTTCTGCGTTAACTTTAAGCGATACATATCTTGCCAAAGTAAATAAATAATCCGATAAGCGATTTAAATATTGTTGAGCTAATGGATTTACATATTCGTTACTAGCAACACGTATAACTAATCTTTCGGCTCTACGGCAAATTGTACGGGCAATATGGCAGTGCGAAACCATTATATGCCCTCCGGGAATAATAAATTTTGTTAAGGTGGGTAATTCCTCGTCCATTTTATCAATTTCTTTTTCGAGCAACTCAACATCAGCACCTTCTAACTTATAATTATCTTGCTTTATTTTATCTTCAGTTGCAAGAACAGATGAAACGGTCATTAATTTAGATTGTATTTTAATCAATTTTATTTTTGCTTCATCATTTCTAATCATATCTCGTAATAGCCCAACGTAAGATAACAATTCATCAATAGTTCCGTATGCTTCTATCCTATCGTCAAACTTTTTTACACGTTTACCTCCAACTAATGCTGTTGTTCCTTTATCTCCTGTTTTTGTATATACCTTAAATGCCATTTTATTCTATTGTTCTATTGTCAAAGTGTTATAATTTGATGTTTTTAAATTTATTGTTTTACGTTAACCATTTTACGGTTTTCATTATTCTTATCAACAACTATTTCCCCATCGCGTAAGCGAATAATACGCTCGGCATGCTCTGCAATTTCCTCTTCGTGTGTTACAACAATAATTGTATTACCCAAATTATGTATTTCTTCTAACAAACCCATTATTTCAATTGATGTTTTAGAATCGAGGTTACCTGTCGGTTCGTCGGCTAATATTATTGATGGTTTATTTACCAATGCACGAGCAACGGCAACACGCTGGCGTTGACCACCCGATAATTCATTGGGTTTGTGATGCATTCTGTCCTCTAATTTTACATTTATTAAAGTTTCTGTAGCTATTTTTTCACGTTCAGATTTAGATACACCTGCATAAACAAGTGGCAACATTACATTCTCTAATGCCGAATATTTTGGTAATAAATTAAATGTTTGGAAAACAAAACCTATTTCTTTATTCCTTATCTCTGCAAGTTGATTATCAGTAAGTTTACTAACATCTTTATTGTTTAATATATATTCGCCAGACGATAATGTATCTAAGCAGCCTAAAATATTCATCATTGTAGATTTACCCGAACCTGATGGTCCCATTAAAGCTACGTATTCATTTTCTTTAATATTAAGCGAAACATTTTTTAATGCTTCAACTACTATTGTTCCAATATTATAATTCTTAACTATATTATTTAGTACTATTATGTCTCTCATAAAATATATATTAATGTGCTAAGGTATTTAATTACCCAATAAAAATAAACAATTTACATTTTTTTATAAGTTAAAATCTAAATTATTTTCGTAAGCATTTAAAACAGTAATACAATTAAGTAAGTCGGGATTTACCCGTTTATTATGCTTTGTAGATTGTTCGATAGGCGTATATGCCGGTGTTTTATGAATAATACCTACCATTACATTAGTTTTACCTTCAAGCAATCCTTTTACAGCGTGTATGCCTAAATACGAAGCTAAGTTTCTATCGAAAGCAGATGGCGAACCACCACGTTGAACATGACCTAAAACAGTTACCCTAATATCATCGTAATGCTTGTAATCTTTTTTCACAAGTTCTGCTATTTTATATGCACCTCCTGCATCATCGCCTTCGGCAACAATAATTATTCCACTCGATTTTTTTCTGGAATAATCTTCGTTAAGATATTTTTTTAATTCGTCAATATGCGTTTCTGCTTCAGGAATAAGGACAGCCTCTGCCCCTGTTGCAATACCTGAACGTAATGCCAAAAAGCCGGAGTCACGTCCCATAACTTCAATAAAAAACAACCTGTTATGAGCACCTGCTGTATCTCTAATTTTATCAACAGCATCAACAACTGTATTTAATGCAGTATCGTAACCAATGCAATAATCGGTACCATACATATCGTTATCAATAGTTCCGGGTATTCCAATAACCGGAATATCATATTCTTGGCTAAAAAAATCAGCACCTCTAAAACTACCGTCGCCACCAATAATGATTAATGCATCAATATTATGCTTTTTAAGGTTTAAATATGCTTGTTTGCGTCCTTCTTCAGTTCTAAATCTGCTACTGCGAGCTGTTTTTAAGAATGTACCCCCTCTGTGTAAAATATTTGCAACATCTCTTGATTTAAGTCTATGTATTTCATTATCAATCATACCTTTATAACCTTGATGTATTCCAAATACTTCTAGTCCATTATGTATTCCCGCTCTAACAACAGCTCTAATTGCAGCGTTCATACCGGGAGAATCGCCTCCGGATGTAAGTACACCTATTCTTTCTATTTTTTTCATTACAATATGTTTTTATACAAAAAAAGTTGACCTCAATAAAGTCAACTTTTAATATTATTTTATTAACTTACTAATCTATCATTGATAATATACCAACAGCACAACCGGATTTACCTCCTTCAAAAGATATTAATACTTTATATACTGCTGTTTTTTTACAGATAAAATCAAATGCAGGATAATGTTTTTTACCCATATATGATGAGCCCATAAGTCTGTCCTTATCATAAAGCTGAACTATAGCTTTTCCGCTAAATTCTTTAGCATTACAAACACTAATTCTATAATGATTTCCTTTATTTAACATTAATGAATACCTAGCTATAGGAGCTTTTTTACCTGCTTCTTTTGCTTTAAGTTTTACTTTTAGCTCTTTAAGATACATTGCATTTTTTGCTAAACCACTTGAGCAAATAGTTACTAATGAACTATTGCATTGCGATTTAACTACAAAAACAAAAACAATTAAACTTATTAATATAATGACTATTTTTTTCATAGTTTAAAATCTAATTATTTAACAATAAAATTTCTAACATTCTCTACCTCTGTAGCAATACTATTTATTTGTTCATCAGTAATATTAACAATACTAGTTTCATTTTGTACAATTGTTAATATTCCATCAACTTCAACAGCTTCAGGTTCGCCAACTTCATAGGTAATAGTAACTTCTTTAAACAAATCTTTAATTTTATTTATTTTTTCAATTAGTTCAAAAAACTTTTTGTTTCTTTTAAAATTATTAAGAATTAACAACAAATCGTTCATCATTAGTTTTTGTTCGCCAATTCTTTCTGCAATTTCCTTATTTGGAGTTTCTTTAACTACTTGTGTAGCCAAGTATAAACCTTCTAGCCAAACACCTGTTACAATTAAAGCACTTACATCGCTTCTATTGTTTTCTCGTAAAAACACATCCATTTGGTCGAAACTACTAACCGATATATACATTAGTGAATCTAAATTATCACTGTTTGTTGCCAAGCGTTTTAATGTAGAAAAATCGAAAAATTGCCCAACCTTTAAATTATCTGATAATGTTTTAATCGATGTTATATAAGATAATACAGTACCAGTTTTATTATACATATTTAGATACCCTAAATCAGCACCATAAATACCTAAATTTAAAGCTTGTTCAAAACCTGTATTATACGAATCAATATTATCAGAAGAATTTAGGTACTTGTAATTAAATTGAGCTCCACTTTCTTTTATTAATGATGCCATTTCTACGGGAGATGACATATTTGAAATAATTCCTTCCATTGCCTGTTCGGAAACAACTAAAGGTTCATCATCTGCCAATACCGAATCAGGTACTGAGAAATCGTCGAATCCATCAGATTCTGTATTTTCTGACGTGCCACCGCAAGAAAACAGAAGCGATAGTGCCACAACGAAAATAAAAAATTTACTAATTCTTATCATATTTTATTTATTTGATTGTAAAATTAAAAAAAAATCTTAGATAAAAGAATTATTTCTTAAATCTAAACTCTAAAACACGTTTAAATATATTGAAATACAAGAAAATATATAATATTAAAGTTAATATCCAAACAACTATTATATTAAAGTAATAAGTATCGAAAAATCTACCTGCAAAGTATTTTTGAGGTGCATAAAAGTGACTTCTAAAGTCTAAAAAGTGAGTTGGCGATGGGTCTAAATATATTAAATCAACTTGCTGTATTAATTTATCACCATCTTGAATAATTTTATGCTGTTCAAAAACCTTTTTTACAATATCTGAAATACTTTGATTATAGTAATTATCTTTATTTAATTTATAAACATCACCTTTTTGTTCGGTATAATAATCTATCATTCGTTGCTTTTTATCGTAAGCTTTTTGAAACATTATACCGTAATACTTATTTAAGTCATCTAAATAACTATTTGCCATATATAGAATATAATCGTTTAGTGAGTCACGACTTATTGATTGAATTAAGTTATTACTCACTCCTTTCATTAATGGCTTTTGTTTGGTAAATTCGTGTCTTACCATAGCTAAATTAATATCAACTTTCGATACTATATCATCTCTTTTATTTTCAACATTATCGAAGCAATATTGTAATTTTTCTTTAACTTCAGGTATATAGTAAACTTGCATAAAGTTAGCTACACTCATTTTCTTTTCTACATCAAAAAACTGTCGTTCAAATTTATTATCTTTAAACTGATGAACCATTAATGCTTCATACATCCATTTTGATGTCATAAACTCAGCTATAAGCGGTACTTTATCGATACTACTAACAGCTTTATTCAATTTTTCGAAGCTAAACATAGCTCCTCCTAATATCATTTGAGGAATTAGCACTAAAGGTATTATAATATAAATAGTTACAGCCGAATTAAATGTCGCAGATATATTTAATCCAAGCATATTAGAAAAGGCAGCCGTTGTAAACAAGGCCAGCCAATAATACATATTCATATCTCTAATACCTAAAATATAGTTACCAATAAGTACAAAAAAGCCTGTTTGTATTGCTGAAATTACAAATAATATAGTAACTTTTGAGAGCAAATAACTCGACCTGCTAAGATTTAAAAACGATTCTCGTTTAAGAATTTTGCGGTCTCTAAAAATTTCTTCGGCACTAACTGTTAGCCCTAAAAACATTGCTACCACAATACTCATAAAAATATATGGTGGTATATTTTCGTTTTCACGATAAATATAGTGAGAAGAATTTGGGTCGGCTATATAACGTATAATAAATGAAAGAATTACCGATAATATAGGTGCTTCTAACATGTTTAATGCTATATACTGTGTATTACTTATTTTTGATAAAAAATCGCGAGTCAAATAAATATATATTTGGCTTAACCAACGTGGAATATTTAATGACTTTGGGGGTTGCTCGTCAACTTCCTCAAATGTATCTTCTATTTTGTTTTTTTCATATAAGTCTGACCACTCTTGCGGGTTTACTTTTCTATCTTCTTGATATACTCCATACTCATCAACTACACGAGCCTCAATAATATTAAAAACGAGTTCAGGATTAACATTACCACAAAGCGAACACTCTCCTTCATCGCTATTAATTTGAGCATCTAATCGTTTAAAATACATTACCGACTCAATAGGATTACCGTAATAAACCTGATACCCACCGGTATCTAATACAATAACCTTATCAAACATTTTATAAATATCAGACGATGGTTGATGTATTACTACATAAATTAGCTTTCCTTTTAATGCTAATTCACGAAGCAAATCCATAACATTTTCTGAATCGCGCGATGATAAACCTGAAGTAGGCTCATCAACAAATAAAATTGAGGGTTCTCGTATTAATTCAAGTGCAATATTTAATCTTTTTCGTTGTCCACCACTAATTAATTTGTTTAAAGGGCTTCCTACTTTTAAATTTTTACGTTCTAAAAGTCCTAAATTTTTTAATGTTTTGTTAACAAGCTTAGTTAATTCTTCTTTATTTTTATCTCTAAAACAAAGCTTTGCACTATAATATAGGTTCTGAAATACAGTAAGTTCTTCTATTAATAAATCATCTTGCGGAATAAAACCAATAACGCCTTCTGTTTTTTCTTTTTGCTCGTATAAATTATAACCATTTATTTCAATGCTACCAGCCGAAGGTTTATTCATTCCGGAAAGCACATTTAGTAATGTAGTTTTACCTGCACCACTTGCCCCCATTATTGCAATAAGTTTACCTTGATTTTCGTTTATATTAATATTTCGTAAACCTAAGGCACCATTAGGAAATTTATATTCAATATTTTTGGCAACGTACGATATATTAACAAAATTGTTATCCTTTTTATATTGCGATATTACATCGCTATAATATATTGGTTTACCTTTCGAGAGTTTTAATGTACTTCCGTTTGCAAATACGTTAATTCTTTTCCCATTAACTATTAAGCCGTTAAGATAAAATTCTAAATCGCCGGTATAACGAATAAAATATTGTTCTGTATTTTCTATTTGAAGAATTATTAATTCACCTTCAATGCCTTTCATATTTATAGAAAGACAGCTTTTATTATTCGTTTCTTCTGATGATATTATTAATAAATCTTCAGAACATTTTAATTCCTCAATATTTTGAGAGAACACAAATGTTTCAATATTTTTTACATCTTTAACATCAATATTAAAAACTTCAGCAACGGTATGAATAATAGCCATTCGTTGCTCGGTAAATTTTCTGTCGGAATTTACCAATTCGAATAAACGAACTAACACAATAACTTTTTGTTTTTGTGTTAGTGTTTTATTAATTTTTTTTGATATTCCAAGAATTTTAACCGAATCGCCAACTGAGGTTAATTTACGTTTCTTTTTAGGTTTTACATCCTCAATATCAGTATTATCTAATTCTTTTTGTTTTTTAGAATAACCTGACTTTTTATCGAAAAGCTGTAAATATTCTTCAACTTTTGAGCCAGAAACTTGCTGACGAAGAGTTAACATAACAAAGTCACGCTCACTATCTTCAACACCATCATCTTGTTTTGCAATTATTGCATATAATTGCATCAAAGCTTTTAGAATTTCTTCACTCATTTATTTAGTTGCTATTTTATTTATTATTTTAAGCTAAAGTTTATTACGATTCGTAACTAACCAATTCAATTGGTACATCAACAATATCAGCATATTCTTCGCCAGCTTCTTCCATATCTTCATCATCATCAGGGAAGTACCATTTTACAAGAACTTCTTTATCGTCTTCGTGCATTTCTTCTAATTTCATTAATACATCTAAAAGTAATTTTGATGAAGCTGTATTGAAATACTCTAATTTGAATTCAAAAACAATCTTTTTAGAGTATTCTTCGGCAAGCTCTTCAAGCCACTCTAAAATTGGATCATAAAAAGCTGTAACATCTTCAGGCATTGAACGTCCTGATATTTGGAATATTCCATTTTCGGCATCTAATATTACGCTAGGGATATCATCTCCACCTTGTATTTTTATTGCTTCCATAATATTTATTTTTTTCTTTGAATTACTGTGGTTAATATAAAAAATGATGTATTATCATCTACTTTCTTAAAACTAAAATCTAGTTGAGAACCTGTTTTTCTTGCTATATCAATAAAACCAAGACCAGCTCCTTTTTTTTCTGACAGTTTTCCTTCTCTAATTTGTTGTTTATACAATGCTTTTAGTTCATCTTTATTCATGCCGTTTAACATTTCTAAAGACTCTCTTAGCCCAACAACATTTTCTTCAGCAATTAAGTTGCCTGTAGTTATTTTATAAACTTCATCGGTTTTATGTACCATAAAAATCCCCCTACCATCTTTTGAGTATGATTCTGAAGGATTCTCGGCATGTTTACTAATATTTTGTAAACATTCAACCATAACATGAAAAACTTTTCGCTGTGTAGCTCCTGATTCTTCATCATCATTCATTTTTTTTTCTGTAAGCGAAGTAAATGCTTTTGTAATACTATGAGTAATTTCGCCTTCGTAAACAAGGCTAATATCATTATCCCTCATAGTTTTATGAAACTCCATTACTGCATCTAAAAATGACTTATTTATTTTATTACTTTCCATAAAAAATATTTTAAAATTCAACACCAATCATTAATATATCATCAATTTGTTTATTCTCAGCTTTCCAATTTACAAATTCTGTTTCAAAATATTCAGAATATTGCGACATTGAAAATTTATTATTTTTAACTATACCTTCTCTAATTTGTTTTGCTTGATATTTCTTTCTATTTGGACCTCCTATTTGATCTGGATAACCATCAGAAAAAATAAATATTTTATCTCCTTTTTTAATATCAATTATATAATTAGTAAAGTTCTTTTCTTTTTTCTTTTTGTGAGGAATTCCTCCAATTGCTTTTCTGTCTCCTTTAAACTCTTGTAATTCGCCATTTCGTAGTAAATATAATGGTCGGTGAGCACCGGCATAATATAATTTATTTTCGTTTAAATCGTAACGACAAAGTGCAACGTCCATACCATCTCTACTATTAGCACCTTCTACATCTTGACGAAGTGTTTTACGTACTCCATGATG
Source organism: uncultured Bacteroidales bacterium (assembly GCA_947311115.1). Lineage (GTDB taxonomy): Bacteria > Bacteroidota > Bacteroidia > Bacteroidales > JAFGXI01 > DYMG01. Next base: position 22,852 of record CAMZKE010000017.1, read on the forward strand.
TAAATTATCAAGTATAACACCTGAGTCTAATACTTTTTTGTGGTCAACAATATTATTTAACTGGAAATAACCGATAAATGATAATAATGCTCCCGGTACACCATGCCCTGTACAATCTACAGCTGCAAAATATATATTATTATCGCGTGTAAACATCCAAGGGAAATCACCACTTACTACATCTTTTGGTTTGTAGAATATAAAAGAATCTGAGAAGTAGCTTTGTAAGTTAGTAGTTTTTGGTAATATAGAACCTTGAATACGTTTAGCGTAGTTTATACTCTCTGTTATTTTTTTATTTGTATTTTCAATCTCAATCTCAATTTCTTTACGTTCGGTAATATCATGTGCAACTATAAGTACAGTTTCTAAATCTTTATTTTCATTAAACTCAGGAATAGAATTTACCGACATATAACGCTTACCAAGGTTACTATCTAGTTCAAATTCATTTTCTTGAATAATAGGATTGTTAATCAGCAAATGTAAAGCATTAGTGAAAAAATTAACAATTTCCGTATCAACTTCAGAGTCTGTAATAAGTTTATTATTTACAGTTTTTGCATCAACACCTGTATATTTCTCAAAAACAGGATTTACATAATAAATTTTACCCTCTAAACTTAATCGCATTATTAAATCTTGCGAATTTTCTGATAAAGCTTGCATTTGACCTCTTCGTCGCTGCTCTTTTTCTGCTAACTTACGAAGAGTTATGTCTCTGGTATTAAATAATATACCGTTGATTATTGGATTATCTATTAAATTTCTACAAGTAGCTTCTAACCATATTAGGCTTTCGTCTTTTTTATAATATTCAAATTCAACAGTAATAGGTGATAACGGATTTTTAATTATATTTTCGAAAGTTTCTTCTACAATTTTTCTTGTTGCTTCCGATACTCTATCTAAACCATTTGTTCCAACAGTTTCGGTATGTGAATAACCTAATATATTTTTAACCGAAGGACTTTCGTATTTTACAACTCCTTGTTCATCATATATTGTAATTACTTCCGATGCATTTTCTAAAAGAGTATGTTGTCTAAGCTGTGCATCTTGAACTTCTTTAATTTTTTGTTCTAAATCAATATTTGCTTTTTCAAGTTCTTCTTGAGTAGCAATCATTTCTTCTGCATTCTGCCTTAATTCTTCTTCATTTTCTTGAAGTTCTTCGGTCATACGTTGCGATTCGTCTAACAGTTTTTGTGTTTTATAGTTTATTATTAAACTAAATAACGATTGACCAATCATATCACTAATACCTTCAACAAAACTTATCACTTTTTTAGACATGCTGTCTTCAATAGCTGCAATTTCAATAACTCCACGTAATTTTTCGTCACTTATAAGTGGCACTATTAAAATACTACCCGGCTTTTTTTCACCTAATATTCCTGATGTTATTGTAACATAGCCTTCAGGTATTTCTGTTCTATAAACTGTATCAAGTTCATAAGCTGCTTGACCAATAAGCCCTTCTCCTATTTTAAACTCTTGTTTTATAAACTTTTTTCTGTTATATGCATAAGATGCATAGTTTACAAGCACTTTATTATCTTCGTCATAAATATAAAACGAGCCTTGTATTACATCAACATAATTTATAAGTACTTTTAGTACATTGTATGACAATTCATTAAGGTCGGTAAATTCCCTAAGTACATTTGATATTTTATCTCTTCCTTTAATTATCCAATTTTGCTCTTTTTCTTTTATTGAAGATGATAATAAATCATTCTTCATTTTTAATAATACCTTGAATAAGGGGTCTTTTTCATCAAGAGTGTCTTTTACTTCTATATCGTAATTTCCTTTTCCTACCTCTTTTGCAAAGCTGGAAACTTTTTCAATATATCTTTCTTGTTCTTCTATATATATATCAATTCTTGATTGGTCTTTTTGTATTTTTAAAGCTAATAAATAAGCTACAAAACCTAATATTAAAGGAGCCATATCAATAATAAAATGCATAGGGTTTTCCATGTGCATTTGCCATATCATATCAATACCATATCCTCTATAAACTAAATCAAAAATCCATGCAATAATTGGAAACATAAGTCCAAAAAGCATGCCTCCGACAGGATACCTCCTTGTTTTACAAGAAAGCCCAAATGCTCCGCATTTATTGTTATTGTTATTATTTATTTCGCTTGTTGTCATTCTTTATTTTTTTGTTAATGAACATTTATTATGTTCTCCGAAATTTTATTTACAGATTCATTAATAATATTCTTATCATTTTCGGTAAACTCGTTTAATGAAGCAATTTCGGCTACTGCTACAACACTATTATCTATTATTGCCGGTACTATAAGTAATGATTTAGGATTTCCTTTTCCCAAGCCTGATAATATTGTAATATAACCATCTGGTATATCATCAATACTTAACATTTTTTTATCTTTTATTGCTTGCCCGATTATGCCATCACCTTCTTCTACGTTACTTATTTCTTTTTCAGAATAGTAAGCATAGGTACTTATTGGCTTAAAGATATTGTCCTCGCTCTTTAAGTAAAAAACTGCTTGTGCTATATTTAATTGTTTAGCTAAATTTATTAATTGCTTTTCAACATAATTTTCTGAATTTTGCTCTTTATTTTTTGATGTTATTATTAATTCTTTTGTTTCTTCTTTATCTTCAATCATTTCAAATATTTCAGTGTTATCAATACTTTCAACGCTATCATCATTAACATAAACCTCTTTAATAACTTCTACTTCTTTTACTATTGTTTTTCTTGAAAGTAAATTAATTACTAATAATAGAACTACTAATGCATCAATAATACCAATAAGTACAAACCCATTACTTTCTTTATCTATTGTATCAATTTCTAAATACGACAAAATCAGTATTATTGATATTAATACAATATTAGCAATATTTCTAAAATTTAAAGCCTTCATTATATATTGTTTAAAAAATTAATAATTCCCTGAGTTGTTAATACTTCATCAGGAGTTGTTATATCAATAGCTGAACTTGGCATTGTTTTTATTTGTGCTTCATTAGGGTCTTGAACTATTACTTTACCACCATAATCTTTTATTCGTTTTATACCTTTTGCACCATCTTTATTTGCACCCGATAAAATAATTCCAATTACTTTATCGCGATATGATGTTGCTGCAGAATAAAATGAAAGATCTATTGATGGTCTTGAATGATTTACAACCGGTTCGGTTGATAAACTAAATTTTTGACCATATTCTATATACATATGATAATTAGCCGGAGCTAAATAAACCATTCCTTTTTTTATTATATCTTTATCATACGGTTCAATAATTTGTAAATTAGACTTTAACGCAAGTGCTTCTACAAAACCTGAACGTATATGTTTTAATCTATGCAAACATAGGAATAATGGTAAATCAAAGTTTTTAGGTAACGAACTAAGTATTTTAGTTACTACCTGAAAACTACCGGCACTACCACCTATTATTACAGCTTTATATTTCATTAATTATTTCTTTTTATATATTCGTTCAGTATAACACTCCTCTATAAACTTATCGTTTACAGTTCTATTAATAAGAATATTCTCTTTAATCCCGATTATTAGTTTTCCCCCTATTTTCAAACTATTGTATAAATTATTTAAAATAATATTTTGAGCATCATCTTTCAAATATATAAATTTATTTCTAAATATTATCATATCTTGATTCTTTGGTAATTTACCGGTGAAAAGGTTCAAATTAATAAAACTTGTATTTTTTTGTAATGATTTTAATAAACTATTTTCAAAATATTTGCTTAGTTCATCTTTACCTTCAAATCGTTTATAATTTGCTCTATTTAACTCTATTTGCTTAGGTGATATTTTAACTTCTTTTATTAAATCAATAGTTTTGTTAGACCAACTTGATACAGTAATTCTTACATTATCAATTAAATTTAACTCGTTTAATAAAACTAAAAGTGTATAATACTCATCGCCTGTAGTACATGCCGGTATATATATTTTGTAGTCTTTAAAATCTTTTACTGTTGAAATAAGTTCAGTTTTTAACTTACGCCACATAGCAGGGTCTCGAAACATTTCGGTAAATGGAACAGCAAAAATTGATAAAAATTCATCTTTGTTAATATTTTCTTTGTTAAATTTTACTGCCAACTCATCTGCATTTCTATACTCAAACACCTCCATAGTATGAATAAGCCTACTTTTTAACGTAGTTGTTGAAAATACAGAAAAATCTACATTAATTGCAGTTTCTATTATTTTAACTATTTTTCTTTGTTCCGAAATTGTTAAATCCATTTAATAGTATTCAAAATTCAATTAATTGACAAAATAAAAAAAATATCTGAATAAAAACGAAAATACACATGTTTTTTTTACTTAATTAAGTATATTTTTGATTAATCACATTAATCAATTAGATAATTAGGATTAATGACTCTTAGTATTTGAAACGTAAACACCACATTTATAAGCTATTATAGGTATTTGCAATAAATTCAAAACTACTTGGTAGTAAATAAATTAAATATTTATTAGCTATTAAATAAACACTTCAATAGATAAGTTTAAATAACTAATTAATAAAGTGTTAAATAGAAAATATATGTAAAAGATATTCAACTTAAAATAACTAATGATAGTATAAAAATAAGCTAACAAGTTTTATTAAATATATTACATTTAAACATAAATATTTAATATTTTTGTACAAGAATTTAAATACTATATAAATATTTTTAATTAGAATATAATAATAAATATTCCGCCACAATCAGACGAGATATAAATTTTGAAATTCAGTTTTTTTTTACAAAATAATAGATAGTAATAAAATACAAACATCTAAAAATTAAAATATTAAGTATTTAAGATTAAAATATTTTGCTTACATATATTTACAGATAAATAACATATGAAATCTAAACTACCTAACACAAAAACAAGTATTTTTGCTGTAATGTCTCAATTAGCCAACGAGCATAATGCAATAAATTTATCTCAAGGCTTTCCCGATTTTGATGTATCTCCTAAATTAATAGAACTGGTAAATAAAAATATGAAATTGGGCTTTAACCAGTACGCTCCAATGCCCGGAGTAATGAAATTAAGAGAGATTATATCGGAAAAGACCGAGAAATTATATGGAAAATATTATAAGCCTGAAACAGAAATAACAATTACTTCAGGAGCTACGCAAGCCATTTATACTGCAATAACTACTATTATAAACGAAGGTGATGAAGTTATTGTTTTTGAACCGGTTTACGATAGCTATGTACCTGCAATAGAATTATGCGGAGGTACTCCTATTTTTTTAACATTAAAAGGTAAAGATTATAAAATTGACTGGAAAGAAGTACAAAAAGTTATAACTTCTAAAACAAGAATGATTATTATAAACTCACCTCACAACCCAACAGGATCAACACTTAACGAAAAAGATATTAAACAATTAGAAAAAATTGTTGCCGGCACAAATATTATTTTACTTAGCGACGAAGTTTACGAACATATTATTTTTGATGGAAAAACAAATTTAAGTTTTAGTAGCTCAAAAGAATTATCGAAACGAAGTTTAATAGTTTCTTCTTTTGGTAAAACTTTTCATACTACCGGCTGGAAAACAGGTTATTGTGTAGCTCCTGAAGAAATAATGAAAGAATTTAGAAAGGTGCATCAATTTGTTGTTTATGCAGTTAATACACCTTTGCAATACGCTATTGCCGAATATTTAGAAGATGAAAACACATATCTTGAATTGAGCAGTATGTACCAAGAAAGGCGTGATTATTTCATAAACTCAATTAAAGGTTCTAAGTTTGAATTAATACCAACATCTGGTACATATTTTCAGCTTTTAGATTATTCTAAAATTTCTGATGAAACAGATAGTGTTTATGCTGAATACCTTACAAAAGAACACAAAGTTGCTTCAATACCTGTTTCTGCATTTTATCACGATAAAGTAAAAAGTAAAGTTCTTCGCTTTTGTTTTGCAAAGGGCAATGATACTCTTGATAGAGCTGCCGAACACTTATTAAAATTATAATAATGGAAAACGATATAAGAATTATTTATTTTGGAACTCCCGATTTTGCCGTAGAAGGTTTAAAAGTTTTAATAGAAAACAATTATAATATTGTTGCTGTTGTAACAGCACCTGATAAACCAGCAGGTAGAGGCAAAAAAATTACAGAGTCTGCTGTAAAAAAATACGCTACCAAAAAAGGTTTAAAAGTTTTACAACCAACTAATTTAAAGAGCATTGAATTTATTAATGAAATAAGTTATTTAAGTGCTGATTTGCAAATTGTTGTTGCGTTTAGAATGCTTCCTGAAATTGTTTGGAATATGCCAAAACTTGGTACATTTAATTTGCACGCATCTCTATTACCTCAATATAGAGGTGCAGCACCCATAAATTGGGCAATAATAAATGGTGAAACAAAAACAGGAGTAACTACTTTCTTTTTACAGCACAAAATTGACACAGGTAATATTATACTACAAGAAGAAATTGAGATAAGTGAAACTGATAACGCCGAAACTCTACACGATAAACTAATGAAATTAGGAGGTTCTGTAATATTGAAAACGGTAAAACAAATAGAATCCGGTAATATTAATTCTACACCTCAAAATAATGATAGTGAACTAAAACTTGCACCAAAAATTTTTAAATCGGATACTAAAATAAATTGGTGTAATTCTACCGAATATGTTTATAATTTTATTCGTGGATTAAGCCCCTATCCTGCTTCATGGACAAAAATAAATGGTAAATTTTTGAAAATTTTTGAAACAGAAAAAGATTTTGATACAAATAGTACAGAAAATATAATTACCGATAATAATACCTATCTTAAAATTAAAACTAATGACGGATACATATCATTATTATCGGTGCAATTAGAAGGAAAAAAACGAATAAAAATCTCTGATTTTTTACGTGGATATAACGAAGAAATAAATATTGAATAAAACTACCAAATGAGAATTCTACTACTTTTTATAGGGCTACAATTAGGTTTATTTGCCCAAAACGACACAACTACAATAATTATAATGCATACCAACGATATGCACGGCTATATTGACAAATATGCCAAAATGAAACCTATTATTGATAGTATAAGAAACAATAATAAAAATACCATTCTTGTTTCTGCCGGCGATTTATTTTCGGGAAATCCGTATGTTGATAAATACAAAGAACCTGGTTACCCGATGATTGATATTATGAATGACTTAAACTATAAAGTTTCTGCATTAGGAAATCATGAGTTTGATTATGGGCAAGAAACAATGCAAAAACGCTTTACTGAAGCTAATTTCCCAATAATTTGTGCGAATATAAACACAAAAAACGGAATTGTTAAAAATATTATCCCTTATAAAATTATTAATGTAGGAAAAACTAAAATAGCATTTCTATCAGCTTTAAAAATAACAAAAAAAGGTTACCCTCAAACACTTCCAAGCAAATTAGAAGGTCTAAAATTTAAAAAACCTATTGAAACAATTAATAAATATAAGTTTCTAAAGGACAGTGCTGATATAATAATTGGATTAACTCATTTGGGTATTAAAACAGACTCGTTACTTGCTAAAAAAAATAATTTTATTGACATTATTATTGGTGGTCATTCGCATACAATTATCGACTCATCAATAATAATTAATAACATATTAATATGTCAAGCAGGTAGTTACAATAATTACTTAGGTGTTTTAACTATTAAAACACTTAATAATAAAATAGTTTACAAGCACGATACTTTGTATAGTATTATAAATAGAAAAGTTATTGATAATAAAATTGCAAACAAAATTAAGGAATACAATAATAACAAGAATGTAAATAAAGTAATAGGTTATTTAAGTAAAACTTTGATATCGCCAAACGAAATTGCCGATTTATTTAATGCTGCTTTTGCTAATGCAACACATTCTGACATTGCATTTATGAATTTTGGAGGCATAAGAATCGACACATTAAAAAAAGGAAAAGTTAGATATTTTGACATATACAGTGTTGACCCTTTTAACAACGAACTAATGACGGCAAAATTAACTGCTGAAGAAATTAAAGGAATGATTAAATACTCGTATAGTTTTAGAAATAAGCCATCAATAAAAAGTAATTTAAAGTATAAAATTGAAGTAAATAATGATGGAAGTTTTAAATCAGTTAATTTCAATAAACCATTAGATAACAGCAAACTATACAAAGTAGTTATAAACTCATATATGGCAACAGCATTTAAATTTAATGGAAGTAAAAAATTTACAGATTCCGGTATTCACTCTAACGAAGCACTTGTAAAATTTATTGAAAAACAACGCTAATAAAATACCGGTTCATTCAAACCTAAATTAAAATATACAGTAGTAGGTTTTACCTTTTGGGCTTCTTTAAATAAATATTGAGAACCATCTTTCTGTAACATAGGTATATGATATTGCTCTACACCTATCCATTTTACAGGAAACATATACTGGTCGTGCATTATTTTATTTTGTACCAAATGTCTTATTTTTTCTGAATTGACACCAATATTTACTCTCGCTACTTGATTGTATGGCAATAACTGTTCAATTTGTAAGCTTGTCAATGATGCTGAAAAATTTCCTAAAACAGATTTATTGGCACTTCTATAACCAAACCGTGCCGGGTAGTCAGAATCGGTAATTTTTATACTTTTAGAATAATCACCTGTCCAAAAAACAGACTTCACTCCTATTTTTGTATTATTGTATCTATACTCAAAAACAAATGCTCCGGTTCTATACCTATCTAAAGAACCTTGTTTTAACCAACTAAACAAATCGTTTTCGGTTGCAAAAGTAAATTTATCGATGTTAACATTTATTACCCCAACAGCTTGCGATGTACCTTGCTTGTCAAAATAATAAAGAAATGAATAACCAAATGAATTTTTATAATTTGTATTATTCTCGGTTAAACCAATAAATCTATTTGTTATTATATCATCTTTATTCCAAGCCATTTGCAAGCCAACTCCCATTTGCAACTCGGGAGTTTTACAACTTAATGCTAAAGTTTTAAAATTATAATATGAATTTACTGATGCATTTACTTGAACAAAATTATATGCATAAAAAGCCGAAACATTAAGCCCTATTCTATTCACTTTATTTCCAAACGAAAAGCTTAAACCTCCACTTACACCATAGTTCACTATTTGCGAATACGTTGTAGTTGATATTATCATTAACACTTTAAACATTAAATGCTAAAGTAATAGATATTATTTAAATTATTGATTAATATTATAAGCCTTTTTTTATTTTATTGCCAAGCCATAAATGGCACGGCTAATAAAATAATATCATTCTCATATTGCTTTTTCATTTGTTCTGCCATTTATGGCAGGTTTACAAATTACAACAAATTGGCTTTAGCCAAAACATTTATTTATATATTTTAATTAATGAATCTCCTCGCCGCAAGCTTTTGGAATACTATTCTTTTATACGTACCAAGGGACGGGGAATTAAACCCAAACAGATTCAAATAACAAAAAAAGAGCCAAAAGTAATTAAACCTTTAGCTCTTTATATTAAATTTACTATTTTAAATTAAATAGCATCAATAATTGCATTTAATGTAGTACTAGGACGCATAGCTTTAGCAACTAATTCTTTATTAGGCTTATAGTAGCCCCCCATTTCTGTAGCTTTACCCTCTGCAGCAGCAATTTCAGAAAGAATTTTAGATTCGCTTTCTTTTAAATCGGCAGCAACTTGAGTAAATTTAGTTTTAAGTTCAGCATCTTCGTTTTGAGCAGAAAGAGCCTCAGCCCAATACATTGCTAAATAAAAATGTGTACCACGGTTATCTAACTCACCTGCTTTACGCGATGGAGCTTTACGATTAATTAAATATTGCGAAACACCCTCATCAAGAGTTTTACCAAGTAATGCAGCACGTTTGTTATCAGTAGTGTTAGCCATATGCTCTAACGAAACTGTTAATGCTAAAAACTCGCCTAATGAATCCCAACGTAAATGACCTTCTTTAATAAACTGTTGAACGTGTTTTGGAGCAGAACCGCCTGCACCTGTTTCAAATAATCCACCACCTTTTAATAAAGGAACAATAGATAACATTTTAGCAGAAGTTCCTAATTCAAGAATTGGAAAAAGGTCGGTTAAATAATCTCTTAAAGCGTTACCTGTTACTGAAATAGTATTTAAACCTGCTTTTGCACGAGGTAAAGTATATTTCATTGCTGAAACAGGGTCCATAATTTGAATATCTAAACCTTCAGTATCGTGGTCTTTAAGATATGTTTTTACTTTTTTAATCATTTGTGCATCGTGAGCTCTATTTTCATCTAACCAAAAAATTGCAGGATTACCTGTTGCTTTTGCACGGCTTACAGCTAATTTAACCCAATCTCTAATTGGTTCATCTTTTGCTTGACAGCCACGATAAACATCACCCTCTTCAACATCGTGAGATAATAATACGTTTCCATCTTCATCAACAATGCGAATAGTTCCGTTAGCTTGAGCTTTAAAGGTTTTATCGTGCGAACCATATTCTTCAGCTTTTTGAGCCATAAGTCCAACATTTGAAACATTACCCATTGTAGCAGGGTCGAAAGCACCATTTTTCTTACAAAAATCAATAGCTTCTTGATACCAAGCAGAATAACATCTATCCGGAATAACTGCTTTTGTGTCTTGTAATTCTCCGGCAGGATTCCACATTTTTCCTGAATCACGAATAACAACCGGCATAGAAGCATCAATAATAATATCGTTACTTGCATGTAAGTTTGTTATTCCTTTGTCAGAATCAACCATTGCTAATGCAGGACGTTTGTCGTAAACAGCTTTAATATCGGCTTCAATTTCAGCTTTTTTATCGGCAGGTAATTTTTCAAGTTTTAAATATAAATCGCCTAAACCTAAGTCAGGATTAACATCTAATTCTTTAAATGTATCAGCGTGTTTTTCAAAAACATCTTTAAAATATACAGAAACAAAATGACCAAAAATAATTGGGTCAGAAACCTTCATCATTGTAGCCTTCAAGTGAATTGAATAAAGAATATCTTTTTCTTTTGCATCTTCAATCCCTTCTTCAATAAACTTACGTAAAGCTTTTACACTCATGAATGTAGCGTCTAACACTTCATCTTTAAGCAGATGTAATTTTTCTTTAAGAACGGTTACATTTCCGTTAGCATCAACATGCTCGAAACGTACATCTTGTTCTTTTTCAATTACTACAGATTTTTCATTACCATAAAAATCGCCATCTGTCATCCAAGCTACGTGCGATTTAGAATCTTTAGACCACACACCTAATTTTTTAGGATTACGCTGAGCATCAGCTTTTACAGATGGTGCTACACGACGGTCGGAGTTTCCTTGACGTAATACAGGGTTTACAGCAGAACCTAAACATTTGGCATAACGTGCGTGAAGTTCTTTCTCTTCATCAGTTTTTGGCTCTTCAGGATAATCAGGTAATTTATATCCTTTTTCTTGCAATTCTTTTATAGCTGCTTTTAACTGAGGTATTGACGCACTTACGTTAGGTAATTTAATTATATTTGCTTCCGGTCTTTCAACCAAATCTCCTAAAAAAGCTAACTCATCTGCTTGTTTCTGCTCGTCGGTTAAATAATCAGGAAAAGTAGAAATAATACGCCCTGAAAGAGAAATATCTCTTGTTTCAACTACTACACCGGCAGCGTTTGTAAAAGCATTTACAATTGGCAATAATGAATAGGTTGCCAAAGCAGGAGCTTCGTCAATCTCTGTCCAAATAATTTTTGAGGTTTCTTGTCCCATAATATTACAATTAATTAAATATGATTAGTTTACAAATTTTCAAACTGTTTTTTATTGAACTCCGAAAGTAATAAAATACATTAACCTATACAAATATTTAAAAACATATATTTGATAGTTTTATTTAAGATATAATACTCTTATTATCTACATTATAAATACATTAACAAACAGAAATAAATATTATATCATTTTTTTATTTAAAATTAGATTATAACGAACAATGAAAGAAAATTATATATACATTTGCGCGTCAAAAAAATTAGCATTGAGAAATTTTGAACATATATTAAAAAAATTCCATAAGTGGCGACTTAAACATTTAAGTCAAACGCAATTTATTTATATACTAAGTGTATTAATAGGCTTTAGTGCGGGAATTATTGCCGTAGTAATAAAAAAGATGGTGCATTTTGTACATAATGTATTAACAAATGGTTTTCCAAAAGATATTGAAAATTATTTATACTTTATATATCCTACTGTTGGTATTTTATTAGCTATACTCTTTATAAAATACATAATAAGAGGTAAAGTTGAACACGGAATACCAAGTGTTTTATATGCCATTTCCGAAACAAAAGGAAAAATTAAATCTCATAATTTATTTTCGTCAATTATTACCAGTGTATTAACAGTTGGCTTTGGTGGTTCTGTAGGTTTGGAGGGACCAACAGTAGCAACCGGTGCAGCAGTTGGTTCAAATTTAGGACAATTATTTCATTTTAATTATAAACAAATTATTTTATTACTTGGGGCAGCTTCTGCAGGTGCAATGGCGGCTATTTTTAAAGCCCCAATTACTGCAATTGTGTTTGCTATGGAGGTTATTATGATTGATCTTACCTCGGCATCATTAGTTCCAATAATATTAACATCAGTTACAGCATCATTAACCTCAATGGCATTTTTAGGTTTTGATGTACTTTATAAATTTAAAGTTACTGAAGATTTTAATATACAACAAGTTCCATATATAGTTGTACTTGGAATTTTTGCAGGATTACTCTCGGTATATTTTACCAGAATGTATATGTTTATAAATAATAGATTTGAAGCAACTACAAATATATGGAAACGCCTTGTTATTGGAGGTTTAATACTTGGAGTATTAATTTTCTTCTTTCCTTCACTTTTTGGAGAGGGTTACGAATCTATAAATAATGCATTAAAAGGAAGTTTTGACCATTTGTATAATAATAGTATATTTTTTGATTACAGACATAATATATATGTGATTTTTGCATTATTTTTTGTTGTATTAATATTTAAAGTTATTGCTACTGCTACTACATTTGGTGCCGGTGGAGTTGGTGGAATTTTTGCACCATCATTATTTTTAGGGAGTAATTTAGGATTGTTTTACGCATTTGTAGTTAAATATTTACATCTTGGAAATATTTCTGTATCTAACTTTGCATTTATTGGTATGGCTGGGGTTATTGCAGGAAACCTACACGCACCTTTAACGGCTATTTTCCTTATTGCAGAAATAACCGGAGGTTATCAGCTTTTTATTCCATTAATGATAGTTTCTGTTATTTCATATTTAACTGTTAAAATATTTCAACCTAACTCAGTTTATACTATTCAACTTGCTAAACGTGGCGAGCTAATGACACATCATCAAGATAAAAATATTTTGAAAATGATGGATATTAAACCTTTAATTGAAACAAATTTTACTAAAATTAAAATAGATTATACACTTGGTGATTTAGTTAAAGTTATACCTGATGCTGTAAGAAACGTATTTCCTGTTGTTGATGATAACGATACTTTTTTAGGTGTTGTTATTATGGATGATGTTAGACATATTATGTTTAAACCCGAATTATACAATAAAGTAATGGTAAAAGACATTATGTTTACCCCATCTGCTTTTGCTGACATTAACAAAGATAACATGCAAGATGTTGCTGAAAAATTTCACAAAAGTTCTAATTATAATATGCCTGTATTACAAGGCGATAAATATCTTGGATTTATTTCTAAAGCAAATGTATTTTCTTCGTACAGACGAAAATTAAAGTATTTTTCTGAAGACTAAATTAATTTTGAATTGTAGATTCTAAATTCTAAATTGCATTAGTTTAATTACACATTACAAATTTTTAATTACTAATTAAATAAAGTGCAACATAAATTCGTAAATAAATATAATTTTTTATCGAATAAACTAAATATAAATACGCTAATAAAATTTAGCTGTATTAATATAATAATGCCTTTTTACCACACAGTTAGCAATACATATTTACCTCATATTAAGCATTTATATAACTATCGTAACACTACTGATTTTAAAAATGAATTAGATTTTTATTTAAAGCACTTCACTCCTATTTCGCTTAGTGATTTAATAAACAAAAACTACAAGCAGAATAAAAATTATTTCTTTTTATCTTTTGATGATGGCTTGCGTGAGGTTAATGATGTAATTGCCCCTATCCTAATAAAAAAAGGTATTCCTGCTACATTTTTTATAAATACAAGTTTTATCGATAATAAAGTTTTGTTTTATAAATTTAAAGCAAGTCTAATTTTAGATGCATATTTAAATAAGAATAAAATTAAAGATAATACAATAAACAAGCTTGATATATTTAATAATAAATACACTAACACAGAGCTTAATAAATTAGCTGAAATGTTTAATATTAACTTCTCCGAGTTTTTACAAAAACAAAAACCATATTTAACTTTAGAACAAATAAATAAGTTAATAAAACAAGGTTTTGATATTGGTTCTCATAGCGTTAATCACATTGAATACAATAAATTAAGTATCGATAATCAAAAAGTAGAAACAATAGAATCTGTTAAATTCTTAAAAGAAAACTTTAATATTTTAAATACGGCCTTTTCGTTTCCATTTACCGATTATGGTATTAATTTAGAGTTTTTTAACCAAATTAATGATTATGTAGATATTAGTTTTGGTACAGCCGGAATAAAATTAGATAATGCACCAAACAACTACCAACGAATACCAATTGAAGAATTTAACTTAAATGCCGAAAAATCGGTAAAAGCCGAATATTTATATTTCATTTTATCTAAATTTGCAGGAAAACACAAAATTAACAGAATATAAATGCTTAATAAAACACTAAATTCTATATTAAAATTCTCAAGCAAAGAAGCTTTTGTTATTGATAAGATTAGTTATTCGTATTCCGATTTTGGCAAAAAGATTACATCAATTATTACCGAAATTAATAAGCATAAAACCTCAGATAATCAAATAATTGGAATTATTGCTGATAATACATTTGACACTTTTGCAAGTATCTATGCCGCATGGTTTTCAGGTTGTGCATTTGTTCCGCTAAGCGTAAATACGCCAATAGAACGCAATATAAACATTGCAAAACAGCTAAATTTAAAACTTATTATTGATACCAATGGCAAAACTAATATTAATAATATTCAAACAATTAATTCAACTAAATTAACTACCGACAAAATTAGCATCTCAACTCCCACCCACAAACCTAATAATTTGAGTTATATACTATTTACATCAGGAAGTACCGGAGTTCCAAAAGGAGTTCCAATATCTGTTAAAAATATTAATTCATACTTCAATAACTTCTTTAAAATTGGCTATAATATTGATGAAACAGATAGATTTATTCAATCTTTTGAATTAACTTTTGATTACTCTATAACATCGTACATAATACCTTTATCGATAGGTGCAACACTTTATACACCAAAGAAAAAAGGTGTGAAATATTTGAATATAATAAAATGTATTATCAATAATAAAATTACATTCATAAATACAGTACCATCATCGATAAATTTATTGGCAAAGCAATTCAATAATATTAATTTAACTTTTGTAAAATATATGATTTTTGCAGCTGAAGCAGCTAGCGAAACAATTATTAATAAATGGCAAAACTGCATACCAAACGCCGATATATACAACTGCTATGGTACTACAGAAACAACTATTATAACAACTATTTATAAATGGAAACGAAATCATTTAAACCAATCGTATAATGACAACATATCAATTGGTAAGCCATACGGTGATAACGAAATACTAATTATAGACAAAAACAATATACCTATTTCAGACAACAGAAAAGGTGAAATATGCATAACAGGAACTCAAGTTTTTAACGGTTATTTTAAAATGCCAAAGAAAAATAAAACTTCATTTATTAATATTAAAGAAAAAAAATATTACCGAACAGGCGATATTGGATTTTACTCTGAAACGGGTAATATAATGTATGTTGGCAGAGCCGATTCTCAAGTGCAAATACAAGGAAACAGAGTAGAGTTAGGCGAAATAAAAACTACTTTAAAGAAATTACTTCAAAAAAATGAAATAGAAATTATTACATACAATATAAATGAAATAATGCATATTGTAGCTTTTGTTAAAAACCTACAAAAAAATACTGATTATATTAAAATTGAGATGGCAAAAATAGTTCCTCATTATATGATACCTTCATACATTATAAATATTAATGAGTTTACATATTCCACAAACGGAAAAACCGATAAACATAAATTACAAGAGATTTTCAATAAATATTTAAGCAATGAACGATAAACATATAACTGATATTATTTTTATAAATTACTACGATTTTTTAGAATTATACGGTAAAATTAATGCTTGTAATTATACAGATTTAGATTTTTGTAAATCAATAACAAATAATAAAACTACTTGGCCAAATTTTTTATTTGACATTAAAATACTCACTAAAAAAAATGTTAAGACAATAATAAAAAGTATAGAAAATAAGGAAATAGCCGATGTTCTATTAACAAACAACAATATTGCACAAAACGATAGTATTTTAATAAATAATAACTTTAAAAAAGTTGCTATATGGAATGCAATGGCATTAGATTTATCAGAATATAAGCAAACGGTAGTTGATTACAAATTAGATATAAAAATTGTTAAATCAGAGCAACAAATAATAGATTGGATAAGTATTGTTAGGCAAGAATTAAAAATAAACTTTTCTATTAATGAAGTAATAAATCTAACTAACGAAGACAGTATTAATCTATATATCGGGTATTATAATGGCATAGCTGTTAGTACTGCTTTAACATATACAAATAAATATACAACAGGGCATTATATGATTGCCACTTTAAAAGATTACACAAAAAATGGTTTTGGATTTGAAATTATGCAGTTCTCATTAAATTATAGTAATGATAAAATAGCTGTACTTGCCTCTACGCCACAAGGAATAAGCTTGTATACCAAATTAAATTACAGAAAAATTGACAGTTTCAATGTTTATTGGAAATTACCTAATTAATGTATGCCTATAAAATACAAAGTACTTTATAGGCAAATACTTACTACCCGTTTACTTCTTTTAATATTTTTTCAATATCTTCAACACACGAGCCACAAGCTGTACCAGCTTCGGTTTCGTCGCCAACTTCCATTACTGTTTGTAAACCTTTGTCTTTTATTGCATCAATAATTTCACCACGAGTTACTTGCATACAATTGCAAATTATTTCATTTCTATCCATAATTATTTATTTAGAATTGTTTTAAATAGCAAAGATATTGTATTAGTTAAAATAAACAAAATATTTTAAGGATTATATTTTGCAGCATTTAAAATTGCTTGCAAATCATTATTAGCCATTAAGTCTTTAAGCTTTACATCAGGGTTTTGTTTCATATACTGTTTAATAATTTGCCAACCTACCCACACTCCAATTCTACCGGGAGATTCTTTCGATAATTCAACAGTAAAAGGTGCTTCACCAATAAAATTACGAATTTCTTTATAATCAGTAACAAATAGTTTTTCATTATTTACCAACCAAGTCCAAACTTCTTTTTCATTTTTATTACACCATTGTATTTGTTTATCTGTATATCCAATTTTTGTACTATCAGCTACATCAGGAAACATTTTATCGATAAAATACTGTATTTTGCCCTCATAAATAATATTATTCAACAAGTTTTGCTCAACGTCAGGAAAATCTGACTTATTGTATGCTAAAGCTCTGATAATATCGATAGGAATAAAACGTTTTTCTGCTCTGTATCTAACATAACGAGGTATTGTCATATCAATATAGTATGTACTATTTGCACCCAAATATTTATCTAAACCTATACCTATAAAGCCCTTACTTACTGTAATAGACTGGTTAAATCCTGAAATATAAGTATATATCTCAGGTATATTTTCTTTTGGAAAATAATATTTATAGTATTTTAATGCTGTTTCTATTTCTTGTTCAATATCGTTAAAATCTTTAAATCTATCAGCAACAGCTTTATCAATTTCAAATCCCTCTGTATATGAAATAAACTCTTCAAATCGTTTTGAAAAATTCTTACTTCCGCTCGAACCCACCGATATAATTCCTGTTGTATAAACATCAATAAACTCAGGATAAGCACTCAAAAAATCTGGCAACCAATTATCAATACTATCAACATTGTTAGCAAATAATATTGAATCGAATCTAATAATTTTAGTATCTACCTTAATATTTGAAATATCAGGAGTATTATTTTTGCAAGAATAAAATAATAAAAAACTAGTAAATGTTAATAACAATAATTTATGCATATTGATTTAGATTTAAATCTTGATTAAATTTGTACAAACTTATAAAAATATAGAACAATGAAAAAGCTTTTAATAATATCAATTGCTTTAGTTTTTAGTTTTGGTGCTTTTGCACAAAAATTTTCAGGCGGATTAATGATAGGTCCATCAATTGGATGGTTAAAATCGGACTCTAAAGACCTTACCAAAGACAAAGCTAGGTTTAGTTATACTTGGGGTGCTTTTATTGATAGAAATTTAAACGATAATTTTGCCATTTCTACAGGTATATATATTAATGAAGTTGGTGGGAAAATAAAATACAATAACCCTACCGGTTTTGAATTTAATGATAGCACAACATTTTTTAAAGAAAGTATTGTTAAATACAAAGTTAGATATATTGAAATACCTATATCGTTAAAAGGTATGACAAACGAAATAGGTCATTTTAAATATCACTTAAAAATTGGTTTAAGCCCTATGATTAAATGGAAAGCTAAAGCAAATATTGAAACTGTGGTAAGTGGAGTTCCATATTCACCTATAGATTTAAATTTTACAGAAGAAGTAAATCCGTTTAACTTGGCATTTCATGTTGGTGGAGGAGCACAACTCTTGCTTGGTGGAAGCACTGCAATTATTGCAGAATTGGTTTATTACAATGGCATAACAGATATTACACCTGATAATACTGATAAAAATAATGACTATAATGTGTTATCACACCAAATAATGTTGAGAATTGGGGTTAAATTTTAATTAACCCTTTTATCACCTCTATTAATTCATTCTTTTTAATTGGTTTAGGCATATATGCATCACAACCTGCAGCTTTTCCTTTTTCAATATCTGATTGAAATGCGTAGGCTGTTTGAATTATTACCTTAATATTAGGGTACTTTTCTTTGACTATTTTAGTTAATTCGTAACCATTTTTTCCCGGTAGCCTGACGTCCATCAGTAATAAATCAGTATCGTTTTCTTCAATAGTTTTTAATAAGTCTTTACCAGATGCTAGAACTATAATATTAACATCTAACACCTTAAGCATTTCTTGTAACAACAAAGCATTTACTACTTCATCTTCAATAATAATAATTGTTTTCATATTTTCTTTGTAAAATATACTGTAAATGTATTACTTTTATCTAATAAAAGCAATTAATAAACATAAATATGCATTTAACATAAGCTTTTAGCCATTTCGCCAACACCATAACTTGTTTATTATGAAATAAATCGTTGCATTACTTCATTAAAAACATCTTTTTTCCTTCTAGAAATAGGTACTATAGAATCGTCTTTCATTTCAATATGTCCTCCATCTTTCAGCACATACTTTTTAACAAACTCTAAATTAATAAGATGTGAATTATGAGTTCTAAAAAAATTATTTTTTGATAACAATTCTTGAAATTCTTTTAGATTTTTTGAGATTAATAAAACCGGCTGGTCAACAATATAAACTTTTGAATAACTGCCCTCTCCTTCAAAACGAATAATTTTACTTATTTCGACATATTCAATACCTTCTGATGTAGATATTGATAATTTTTTATTTGTATTAACTTTAATATTTTCTAATAATGCTTGGTATTTATCTTCTGAAAAGCCTTTAGAGGATGAATTTTTTTCTACTTTATTTACGGCTTCAATTAATTCATCAATATCAATAGGTTTTAAAATATAATCAACAGCACTATACTTAAATGCTTTAATTGCCCAATTATTATATGCTGTAATAAATATTATATCAAAATTTCGCTCAGGTAACATTTCTAATAAATCAAAGCCTGTACCTCTTGGCATTTCAATATCTAAAAAAATTAAATCAGGTTTTTTTTCAAGAATAATATCTCTACCCTCAGTGGCAGAATTTGCTTTTCCAACAATTGATACATTAGAACAATACTCATTTATAATTAATTCTATAGAATATACGGCATCAACTTCATCATCAATAATAACAGCTGTTAACATAGTAATGTTATTTTTGTTTGTTTTAAAATGCTAATTTACAATATTTTTAATTAAAATAAAAATATTTCAACATTCGAGTAACTTAATACCTATAAAAATGAAATGATTCAAATACTAATTTAATCTGTTTGGGTTTAATTCCCCGTCCCTTGGGACGTATAAAAGAATAGTTTTCCAAAACGATACCTCGTCCGCTTGCGGCGAGGAGATTCATTACAAACAGTTAAATACTTTACGTGTTATTTTTTATAAACCTCTCCTTTGCCTGCAAGCAATGTATTTTTCATTAACGATACAATTGTCATTGGACCAACACCACCGGGAACAGGTGTAATAAATGAACATTTTGGTGCTACTTCATCAAATTTAACATCGCCTTTTAATTTCCAACCTGATTTTGTTAGGTCAGATTTTACACGTGTAATCCCAACATCAATAACAGTTGCTCCCTCTTTAACCATATCTTCGGTAACATACTCAGGAATACCCAAAGCTGCTATTAAAATATCGGCTTGTTTTGTTATTTCTTTTAAGTTTTCGGTGCGACTATGACATAAAGTTACAGTACAATTTGCGTATTCGCTTTTTTGAGCCATTAAAATACTCATAGGTTTGCCAACAATATTACTTCTACCCAAAACCACGCAATGCTTTCCTTGAGTAGGTATTTTATATCGTTTTAAAAGCTCAACAATACCTGCAGGAGTTGCAGAAACAAACGAAGGTAAACCAATTACTAACCTACCTACATTAATTGGATGAAAACCATCTACATCTTTTTCCGGAGCAACTGCTTGTGTAATTTTATCTTCATCAATATGTTTTGGCAAAGGTAACTGAACAATAAATCCATCTATATCTGCATCATTATTTAAGCCATCAATAGCTTTTAACAAGTCAGCTTCCGATATTGTATTGTCAAAACGTAAAAGTGTTGATTTAAAACCAACCTCTTCACAAGATTTAACTTTACTATTTACATAAGTTTCACTTGCACCGTCGTTACCAACTAATACAGCAGCTAAATGAGGACGCTTCCCTCCTTTTGCTATTATTTGCTTTACTTCTTCTGCAATTTCAAGTTTAATTTCTGCTGCTATTTTTTTACCTTCTATTAGTTTCATTATTTTATATTGTTCTATTGTTAAAGTGTTATATTGTTAAAGTGTTATATTGTTAAAGTGTGGTAGTTTAATCGTTAAATTTATTTTATTCGTGCATTCGTGGCAGTATATTTATTTTTAATTTTTCTACCTACGTGGCATATTGCGCATCATCTTTTTCATATTTTTCCCACCGGAAAGCATTTTCATCATTTTTCTTGTTTCATCGAATTGTTTAATTAATCGATTTACCTCTTGTATATTAGTTCCACTACCTCTGGCAATGCGTTTTCTGCGACTTCCATTAATAAGACTCGGAGTGCTTCTTTCTGCCGGAGTCATTGATTGAATAATTGCCTCAATTCCTTTAAAGGCATCATCATCTATATCAACATTTTTAAGAGCTTTACCAACTCCTGGAATCATTCCTGCCAAGTCTTTAAGATTACCCATTTTTTTAATCTGATTTATTTGCGATAAGAAATCGTTAAAATCAAATTTATTTTTAGCTATTTTCTTTTGTAATTTGCGTGCTTCTTCTTCGTCGTATTGTTCTTGGGCTTTTTCTACAAGCGAAACAATATCGCCCATACCCAAAATACGGTCGGCCATACGCTCAGGGTGAAATACATCTAATGCATCCATTTTTTCGCCCATACCAACAAACTTAATCGGCTTATTTACTACCGAACGTATTGAAAGTGCAGCACCACCCCGAGTATCACCATCAAGTTTTGTAAGTACAACTCCGTCAAAATCTAACCTATCGTTAAATTCTTTTGCAGTATTTACAGCATCTTGACCAGTCATTGAATCAACAACAAAAAGAATTTCATCAGGATTTACAGCATCTTTAATTGCCTTAATTTCCTTCATCATTGCCTCATCAACAGCTAAACGACCGGCTGTATCAATAATTACAATATCTTTACCATCAGCTTTTGCTTGTTTTATACCATTTTTTGCAAGTGAAACAGGGTCTTTACTTCCATCTTCGGTATAAACAGGTACTCCAACTTGGTCTCCAAGTACTTTTAATTGCTCGATAGCAGCAGGACGATAAACGTCGCCAGCAACCAACAACGGATGCTTTCCTTTTTTTGATTTTAAATATGTTGCTAGTTTTCCTGTGAAGGTTGTTTTACCAGACCCCTGCAAACCTGCAATTAAAATAATTGATGGCGATGACTTTAAATTTATATCACTTTTTGTACCTCCCATTAATTCGGCAAGTTCGTCGTGAACAATTTTTGTCATCATTTGCCCCGGTTTAACCGATTTAAGTACGTCTTGACCAAGAGCTTTATCTTTAACTCGTTGAGTAAAATCTTTTGCTATTTTATAGTTTACATCGGCATCAAGTAGTGCACGACGAATATCTTTAACGGTTTCTGCTATATTTATATCGGTTATTCTACCTTCACCTTTTAATATTTTAAAGGATTTCTCTAGTCTATCTGATAAATTATCGAACATATTCTATCTATTTGTATTTTTCACAAAAATAGCTTTTTTTTAAAAATATCACTACATATTTTTCTTTATTTTATAAGAGGAGTTATAATATCTGATATTTATCATTAAAAACAATCTGTTTCTTTACTAAATTTGCTTTTGAACAGATAATTATAAACTAATTTAGTATTCACTATGGCACAATTTATTGCACAAAACAGTAATGTTGAAGTAAACAAACAAACTGTTTTATCTATTGTTAATTCAATGGAAAAAAGTAAAGATGTAAGATTAGACATCTTAATAAGAAACGGCATAAATCCGGAAGAAAAAGAATGGTTTAACCAACAAAAATGGTTAAATGCCTTTAAAGATATTTCTGATAAATTAGGTCAAATGAATTTATTTCTTATTGGCAAAGCAATTATTGATAACGCACAATTTCCTCCTATAAATAATTTAGAAGAAGGTCTCCGCTCAATTGATGTTGCTTATCATATGAATCACAGAATAAACGGTAAGCCAATGTTTGACCCTACTAATGGTAAAATGACCGAAGGTATAGGACATTACAAACTTACTGAATATAACGAGAAAAATAGAATGGCTGTAATGGTGTGTAATAATCCATACCCATCAAAATTTGATGAAGGAATTATTGTTCAGGTTGTAAGAAAATTCAAGCCAATGGGTTCTAGAGAAAGTGTTACACTTGATATTACCAAAGAAACCCGAACACAAGGAGGCGAGAGTTGTACTTTTATTATTAAATGGTAATATTCATTAGTAAATAAAGCATAAATTAATCAACTAAGGAATAAATCTGTTCAACAGATTTATTCCTTATTGTATATTTGTTTGTAATAAACTAAAGTGCTATTATTTAACACCCCATTATGAAAAATGTTTATAAAATCTTGCAGTTGTAATTCGGGGTGAATAACTCCTGATTCCCAATAATCGTTTCCACCTAAATGGTTTACCCTTTTGTTGTTTATGTATATATTATTTTTTTTGTATGCCTTAAACATTTTATAACGTTCGTCTGCACCCGAAAAATCGGCATTACCCGATGCAATCCAATAATCAGCATCTTTTGCTTTTGAATAAACAGTTTCAAAACTTAATGGCTGACTAGCTTTTAAATTATTATTGTTAAAAATATATGCAGCTCCTGCATCAGTAAATAGTTGCACTAAATAACTATTAGAGCCGGCTACATACCATGTTCCTGATATTGAATTACCATTAAAAACTGTTGGTTTGTTTTTCAAGCCTTCCACTTTAGTTTTAAGTTCTAAATATTTTTTTTCAATTTTATTGAAATATGCATCAGCAACCTCTTCCTTATTGTAAAAACAAGCAATAAATTTTATCCATTCAGCACGTGCCAAAGGCGATTGTTCTTGCCAATCTAATGAATAAATTATAGGAATACCAAGCTCCGTTAGTTTTTTAAAATTATCACTTACTTTATCCCAACCTGTTGTAAAAACAGCATTAATATTTTTGGTAATTAGTTTTTCGGTATTTAAATTTTGCTCGTTGCCTAATTCTATAATTTTTGAATTAGATAATATTTTTTTATTGTATAAATATTTTTTTTGTCCTACGGCTTTAATTTTACTTAACAAGCCCAATTCGACAAACATACTTACCTGTGTTCCTGATAATTGCAATACATTATCTAAACTACTATTTAACATATAAAATTTACCATTTTTGTTTGGTTTTATTAGCAAAGAATCGTTAACAATAAAATATTGCCAATAAACTGAATTATTATCCCATGGATTAAAAACTGTTATTTTTTTATAGTTTTTGTAATAATCTACAGCAAACCATTTAGCATATTTTAATTGCAGTGAGTTTATAACAATTGTATCATTATTAGTTGTATTTATATCGTTATTTTTTGAATTTGTACAAGCAAAAAGCGATAAAAATATTAAAACACAAATAACTTTCAACATTCTCATTTTTCGGGAATTAAATCACAAAACCAAAAGCCGAAATTTTTAATTTCTACTTTATTGTCTTCATCTTTAAATTCTTTACAAGTACCGGCTTTATATTCTTTGTAAATAATTTCACCTTTAGTAAAATTTATAGGCTTTTTAAATATAGGTCCATCGTACACAAATGTATGAAACTCACCATTTTCGCCACAAGGGTCAACATTATCAGGTAAATCATCAATAAACTGTTTATCAATTACTCTACCTACAAATTCTTTTCCGAGTTTACTTGCATCAACAGCTGTTACAATTGTTTTAAATCCAGCATCAATAAACTCGTTAATAAGCTCGGTTGTATTGCGTTGCCACAAAGGGAAAACAGCTTTCATTCCTACTTTAGACAACTGTTTTTCGCGATATTCGCGTAAATCTTGCAAAAATATATCGCCAAAAATTGAATATTCTATATTTTGAAGTTTAAAATTATTCATTTGAGTTTGCATAATTTTATTATAAACTTCCATTGAAGTTTCTTTTGGTAAACTAATAGTTACCAGCGGCAAATCAATAAGTTCGGCTTGTTTATTAAGTAGTTCTGAACGTACTCCATGCATAGAAATACGCTTTGTTTCGTAGTTTATTGATGTAAATAATGAAACTATTTCGTGCTCATTATTTTGCAAACATTTGTATAGTGCAAAAGCGGAATCTTTACCGCCACTCCAGTTAAAAATAGACTTTTTCACTTTATTTCTTTTTAAGAATAATATATATTGGATTATATGTTAAAGAAACTCCTTTTTCTGTCGAAAATTTATCTTCATATTCTGATATAAACTTTTTTGGATTAAATACAGAATCGTTTTTTATACTATTAACACCTGTATTTTTAATATGTTTCAATACATTAAGTGGCGACGAGAAAAACAGTTTTTCTTTACTACTATGAGAATATATAACTTCGTATTTATCAGATACTTTTTCAATAATTTCTTTGGCAGATGTATATGCCAGGCTTATTTTCTGAATTTTATTTACTTCATAAAAATTATCAACACCAAAAGTTGTAAATGCAATTACTCCATTATCGTCAATCGTATTATGAGTATTAAATAAAAATTCAACAACATCATCAAACCACTGAAAGGTTGCATTAGAAATTACTAAGTTATTATTTTCAGGAAAATCGAATATAAATTCGGCATCACCCTTAATAAACTCATAATTAAAATTAATGTCAGTAAAAATACCTTTAATTATTCCTTCATAATCTGATGAAAAATCGTTTGTAATAAGTTTCTTAAAATTAAGCGATTCAACAATTTCTTTAGTTAAAAGCCCTGTCCCGCTACCTATTTCAAGAATATTATCAAAATTATTGCCTAGTTTTTCAATTAAAACACGTATTAGCTCTTTAGCCATACTTTTTTGAACAATAGCATTGTTATCATAGGTATCAACACTATTCAAAAATTTATCTTTAACAAGCTGTTTATCAATCTTTAACTGCATACTCCACTATTTCTTCCCATTTTCGCCAAAGATAAAATATAAAATGACTTGAATCTATACTTTTATAATTATTTTTTTCTGACCAAAAGTTTTGTTGATTCTTAGTTGGACAAATTAAATCGTTATCAGCAATAATAACATTTTTAAATATATTTTTCGGTTCAGGAAGTTCGTTAATTTTATCACGCAAGAAAATTAATTCGGCTTTCTGTTCATCTAATTCTCTATGTGTTTTGTGCGAAATAAATCTTTCAGGAATTATGGTATTATTCCACATTCGTTTAAAAAATTTTGCTCGTCCAATTTTTGAAAAGTTATCGATTGTAGCTTGGTAAACTTTAGTGTTTATACCAAACTCATCGTCAATAGGTTTTAATGTGCCATTTATCGCAATTTTATGCTTAAATTTATTTTTATACTTATTCATTATTATAGAGCTATACCACACTCCCATTGACCATGATATTAAATTTACTTCTTTGTATTTAGTAAAATATTCGTCTAAATTTATATCTGTATTTATTTCGGTGTAATGATAAAATATCAAAACATCGTATTCGTCAGATTCTAATCCATAAAACGGCGTGTAATCCATACCCCAGCCACAAAAAAACATTATTAGTTTTTCTCTATTTTCTGATATTAAATTATATTTATGCATTTTATTTTACAATTTCAATTTCATCAATTAAAACATACCAAATGTATGATTTTATATTTTTATATCCCATTTGAGAAATTAATTTTGAGTATTCTTTTAATTGCTTATGATATTTTTGTTCTTTTTTCTGTCCAAATTTATAATCAACAATAATTACTTCATCGTTTTTTAGCATTAATCTATCTGGCCGTTTAATGGTTTCCGAACTTTGAATTGTTGCTTCATTTTTTACTTTATATGTACCATCAAACCACTGCTTAACTGTATTTTTACTTATTAAAGTATTTATTTCAGTAATATATCCATTTACATTATTATTAGGTATATATCCTTCGTTTGACAATTTAATTACTGCATTTTTTACATCATCTATATATTTTATATTTTCAAAAATTTTATGATAAAGAATTCCTTTTTTTATTTCAGAATTTTCAAAACTTTTAATATAATCGGTTGAAGTTATTTTTATACTTTCACTATGTTTAAAATTTCCGGATATATATTTTTTTAATATATTTCCATCGTTTTGTGTTTCTACAATTTCCTTTTTACTTAACGAACCAATTTCATATACATTATTAACTACTTTATTTCCAAGAGTATTTCTTAATAGTACGCCTGTGTTATTAATTGCATCATCTTTTGGTTCAGAGTGTTCTGCAAAAATTATAAGATTTTCTTCGGCTCTTGTAAATGCAACATACAGCATATTTATATTATCTACATAGTTATGCAGTTTTTCCTCGTAATAATCTTTATAAAAAAAGGTTTTCTGTATAGTATCTGTATCTTTTAAAGGCAATATTTTTAATTCATTAAAATTTGGCTCGGTACTCGAACACCAGAATATTTGCCCCTTTATTGGTTTAAATTCCCAGCTGGCAAAAGGTATTAATACCGTTTTAAATTCTAATCCTTTCGATTTATGAATAGTAATAATTTTTACTGCGTCTTGCTCTTGGTTAATACTCACCGATTTTTTTATTCCGTTACTCTCCCACCACTCTATAAAGCTATCTATATCAATATTATTGGTTTCGGAATACTCACGCAAAGCATCTTTAAAAGCTTGTAAATAAATAAAATTATTTTCGTTTTCGTTTAGTTTAAAAATTCTGATTAAATTCTCTGCTATTTCGTATAATGACAATTTGCTTAACTTCTGTTTTTCAGATAAATAATTTTCAGGTAATAGAACATTATCTTTATTAAATATTTGAGTTAATTCTATATCTTCGTTATTAATTACCGAGTTGTATTCGTATTTAATGTATGCATAATTTATGTCATCATCAGACACAAAAACATCTTTAATAAGTGCGACTAACAACTTAATTGCCGGTGAATTACCAATTAGTAAAGCTTCGTTTGATATAATATCGTATTTATAATTTGGATTAGCATATTCCGAATTTTTGTACTCCATTATATAATTTACAATTTCGGCACCTTCTTTTTTCCCACGAACCAATATTGCTATATCTTTTAGTGCAATATTTGCATCTTGCATTTGCTCTAAAAAAGTAGGTATTCGCTCTAAAACCTTTAATTTTACCTCTGCAACGGTTTCTCCCTTTTGTTTTTCAACAAATTCAACCCTTGCATAACCACTATCTTTTGTGTTTTTTTGCGATGGATATTGTTGCGTTATATCGCTGTATGCCTTGTTAATAGTATTTCTAAGATAATCAATTTCAATTGAGTGGTCGTCGTAAATATTATTATTAAAATTCTGTTGCAAAATATTTGCCATATCTTTAAAAGTGCTGTTATTGAAATCGATAATGTTTTTTTTGCTTCGCCAATTATACTCAAGAGTTTCGTACTTTACAGCTCCTTTGTAAAACGATTTTTCAACACCTTCTGCAAGTAATTTCCAATCGCCGTTTCGCCATCTGTAAATAGATTGTTTTACATCGCCAACAATTATTGATGAGTATTTATTTGCCAAACTCTCTTCAATTAAGGGTTTAAAATTATCCCACTGTATTGTTGAAGTATCTTGAAACTCATCAATCATAAAATATTTATATTTATTACCTATTTTTTCGTATAAAAACGGAGTATCGGTATCGGCAATAATTGATTTTATAAATGGTCCGGCAAACGATAGCAAAAATATGTTTTCTTCTTTTGAAATACTATGTGCATTTTTAGATACATCATCAATAATAGCAAGCGAATTTATTAATTTAAGAACCTCATTTGCTGAAAAGTATAACTCTTTGTTTATGTTATATGTTTCTACAGCCAATATAAGTAAATCGCTACCACCATCGTTATAAAACTGTTCTATTTCGTCAATTTTATTACTTGATTTTGTGTACCACTTTTTTATATCGCCAACAGCAGCTAATACTCGCTTTCCGGGTTCTTCAAAAATACCATTTTTACATTTAACAAAATAACTTGCAAAACTTGTTTTCTTGTATGGAAAATCATCAAGACTCAAATCGTTAACTTGCATTAATTCAATAGTATTAGCTCCTATTTTTTTAATATCAGTAATTGTATCATTTTTAATTTTATTAAGCTTGTACTTGTATTTTAAAATAAAATCTTTCTCTTTTAGTTTTTCTGCTATTTTTTTACTGTTTATAGTATATTCTTCTTTAAATATTTCTTTTCCAATTTTTAAAATTTCATCTTTAAAATTCCACGATTTACCATCTCTCATTCTATCGGCAGCAAACAACATAAGCCAATTTCGCAAATTATAATCATCATCAATTTGTGTTATTAATTTATCAACAGCTTTTTCTAAAATTTCTTCTTGATTTAACTCTAATTGAAAACCGTTTTGCAAACCTATTTCCTTTGCAAACGAACGAATTATTTGCTGAAAAAAACTATCGATAGTACCTACAGAGAAATGCGAATAGTCGTGTAATAACAGATTTAATATAGCTTTCGCTTTATCAACTATCTGAGAATCTGTAAACTTAAATTCATTCTTTAAAAAGCCGGAATGGTCTGATTTATCGCTTTTTATTGAAATTAAATATACTTCTTTTATTATACGCGATTTCATTTCTTCTGCTGCCTTATTAGTAAAGGTTACAGCTAAAATACTCTTATAATTATATTTGTTTTTAAATATAATTTTTAAGTATTCACGTGTTAAAGTATATGTTTTTCCCGAGCCTGCCGATGCTTTATAAATCGTAATCATTACACAAATTGTTAACTATATATATCAAATTGTTAATTAATTATTATTAATTACTTATTGATATGTATTAATTTTACACAAAAATACAATAACAATGAAAAAAATATTTGTTTTACTCGGAATAGTTATTATTATTTTTCAAAGTTGCGACCCTTTCAACAATATTATTGAAAATGATAGCGAAACCGATGCCGCTTTTTATTACACAACTGATAACATTGTTACACCTGTAATAAAAGATACACTAACCATTGCATCGTGGAATATAAAATTTGGTGGTGGAAGAATAGATTTTTTCTTCGATTGCTATGGAGACCGTGTTTTAATGACAAAAGACGAAGTTATCTCAAATTTAAAAAATATTGTTGATGAAATTGCAATGATTAGTCCGGATATTTTATATTTACAAGAAGTAGATATTGACTCAAAACGTTCGGCTTATGTTGATGAATTACAATGGATTCTTGATAATACAAATCTAAACTATGCATATTACGGTTCGCAATGGAAATCAGACTATGTGCCAAGCGACGGTATTGGCAGAATGAACTCAGGAAGTGCTATTTTAAGTAAATACCCTCTTAAAGATGCTAAAAGAATACCTCTACCTCTTATTGAAGAACAAAGCGGTATTGTACAATATTTTTACTTACGCAGAAATATTTTAAGAGCAACTGTTACTATTAACAATAAAAATATTGTTGCTCTAACAACACATACTTCGGCATATTCAAGCGACGGGACACGGCTAAAACAGCTTAACCAAATTAAAACAGAAATAGATAATATAAATTCTGCCGGACAAAAATTTATTCTTGGTGGCGATTTTAACACTATACCACCAAATTCTACAGTTTACGAAAATTTTGATGACGATGCCTGTAAAGATGATCCTGATTTTGCAGCACAATCGTTTAAAGACCAGCTTGATTATATGAAAATGTTTATTGATAGTTACGAACCTGCAATAACTCAAGCTAATTACGATAACGATAATAGTTTATACTATTCATTTACATCTGATAAAAAAGGATTCTGGAATAGAAAGCTAGATTACATATTTACAAATGGCGATTTTGTAGATAATTCAGGAGTAGTTATTCAAGACATTAACACCGGCGGAATGGAAACAATGCCATTTTCAGACCATGCTCCTATAACTGTTAAGTACATTTTAAAATAACTTTTAAACAAAATTTAAGATGAAAAACAATTTAATAATATCAATAATACTACTTTTTACATTTACTTTAAAAGCACAAGACTCTGTAAATATAAAAAATTCGCAAAAAGATACTGTTTTACTTTGGTCTAATAACACAGCTAAAACCATAAAAAAAGGCAGAAAAGAAATTGGATTATTTGCTCCATTAAAAATTGGTTTGAAAGATTCTATGGAAATATCGATACACCCAATATTTTTCTTTATTATACCTAATATTGAATTAAAAAAATACTGGACATCATTTGGCATTTTCGATTTAGCATCGAAGCATCGTTTTTCGTATCCAACACTACTATACAATGTAATTTCTAAACGTGGTATTGGTGGCTTATTGCCGTCAACATCAACTATACCTCAAATGTTTAAATTTGATAATTCAATACTTTTAGGAACTACAATTAACGAATACATAACAACTACAATTAATGTAGGAGTTGACCTAACTCTATCGTTTGGCGAAAGTAATTTTCCTGATATTGAATATCATATAATTTATCCTAGAACTTATTCGCTAAATAATTTATTTACACCGTATTTTGGCATTAATTTTACCGGTAAATTTTTCGCAAACGTATATTACGAATATAAATTTACTGCATTTTTTATGACTAACACAAACCAAGGAAGTATTTTAGAAAACAAACTTAAATTCCAATGGAATATTTCTAATAAGTTTGCCATAAGCGGTGGTGCATTACTAACTTACGGACAATATCCTTACGGACAAGATGGTGGCTTATTTCCTGTTTTTGATTTAATGTACGGATTTTAAGGTGCAAAAAAACAAAACAGTAATATTATCGGTTACAAACGATTTGGTTGGCGACCAGCGAGTGCATAAGCTAGCCACTACCCTACTAAATAATAATTTTACAGTTATTCTCGTTGGGCGAAAATTAAAAAACAGTTTAGAAATAAACAGAAAATATAATACTGTAAGGTTTAATTTACTATTTAACAAAGGATTTTTATTTTATGCAAATTACAATATTAGATTATTTATTTTTTTACTTTTCACAAAATTCGACATTCTTAACGCAAACGATTTAGATTCGCTTTTAGCAAATTATTTAGCAGCAAGAATTAAGGGTAAAAAAATAGTTTACGATAGTCACGAATTTTTCACACAAGTACCGGAGCTTGTAAATCGCCCATTAGTACAAAATATCTGGTTAAAACTTGAGAAATGGATTTTACCAAAACTTAAATATACATACACAGTTTCGCCTGCAATAGCCAAAGGATACAAAAGCTTATATAATATTGATATAAAACTAATTAGAAACTTACCGTTTTATACTAAAATAAACAATACTTATGTTAAAAAAGAAAAATACATTATTTATCAAGGAGCATTAAATATTGGTCGTGGCATAGAGAATATGATTATAGCAATGAAAAATATTAACGCAAAATTAATGATTATTGGTGGTGGAGATATAGAAATAGAACTTAAACAATTAGTGAAAAATAACAATTTAGAAGATAAAGTTATTTTCAAAGGAAAACTAGCATTTAACAAGCTTTCGGAATATACACAAAAAGCTACAATTGGAATATCATTAGAAGAGCCAGAAGGACTTAACTACAAATACGCCTTACCAAACAAAATTTTTGATTATATTAATGCTGAAATTCCAGTAGTAGTTTCAAATTTACCAGAGATGGCAAAAATTGTTAAACAATATAATGTAGGCGAAATTTTAAAAGAAAATACTAGCAATGCAATAGCCAAACAAATAAATAATTTACTTAATAACACCGAAGTTTACAATAATTATGTAATAAATACAAAAAAAGCAAAGCAAGAACTTTGCTGGGAAACTCAAGAAAGAGAGTTATTAGAATTATATAAATAATTTTATCGTAATAAATTAGAATCTTCGCCTTGCTTATAAAAGGCTTGAGACCTAACAGGTTTTAGAAACCTGTTAGGTTTTTATAAATTTAATTAATACGTTAGAACTTTGCTGGGAAACTCAAGAAAGAGAGTTATTAGAATTATATAAATAACAGAAGTTAGTTTTTCAACTCTAGCATTCTAATTTAATTAGATACTTCGCTATGCCCAGTACACCGATGACAATGTTGATATTGGGTTTATTGCATAAAACTCAGGCATTTGTAACAAATTTCTATAACCTGTCGGTTTAATAGAAATAATAAAAATTTGTAGTTAAATTTATATGTAGTATAAAAAAGTTACTTACAATTTTAAGCAAAAAACAAATTAAAGCAAATATACTAGATGCCAATATATTAAGAATCATAAAACAAAAAAGCCTGAGATAAATCTCAGGCTTTTAGGTATAAATTTAAAAATACTATTCAGTTACTTTTAAAACATCAGCAATAGCTTTTTTGAAAGTTTCTTTAGGTAATGCACCTTGTGCCATTTGTGGTTGCCCTTCAGCAGGAACAAATAATAAAGATGGAATACTTTGTACACCAAAAACTGCAGCTAACTCTTGTTGCTCTTCAGTATTAACTTTATAAATTATAATTTTATCACCATACTCAGCTTGTAACTCTTCTAAAATTGGAGCTACCATTTTACAAGGCTGACACCAATCAGCATAAAAATCAATCATACAAGGTGTTTTTCCTTCGTATTTCCACTCTTTGTTATCTACGTAGTTAAATACTTTCGATTTAAACGTATCAACCGTTAAATGCTCTAACATATTATATTTATTTAATTATTAATTCAATTTATTTTCCACTCTTTTATCAAAACACATACCAAAATATTAATAAAACTCACAATTAATTAACAATTAACACATTATCAGTAATATAGATATTTAAATATTTTAAGAGTTGGCAAAAATAAAAAAAACAAATAACATTTTAGCATAATAATGCTTAAATTAATGTTAATATGGCAGTCAATTGTTAGAATTATTAAAACATATAGATTAATTTTGTAGAAAAGAATAAAATTGAACGAAATAAATAAAATATTAGAACAAAATATATTTAGAGTAATTTCAGATGTTGCTAATAAAAACAACACTGAAACTTATGTTATAGGAGGTTTTGTTAGAGACATTTTTTTACAACGTACTTCAAAAGATATTGATATACTTGTAATTGGTAGTGGTATAGATTTTTCGCTAAAAGTAGCAAAAAAACTAGGCATTAAAAAGGTATCTACATACAAAAACTATGGCACATCAATGTTTAAATACAAAGGTATGGATATTGAATTTGTTGGTGCCAGAAAAGAATCATATCATCGCGAATCACGTAATCCTATTGTTGAAAACGGCACACTAGACGACGACCAAAAACGCCGTGATTTTACCATAAATGCAATGGCATTTAGCTTAAACAAAAATAATTATGGTGAACTTTTAGATCCATTTAATGGGATTAAAGATATAGAAGACAAAATTATACGAACTCCTTTAAACCCAGATATTACATTTTCTGACGACCCATTACGAATGTTGCGTGCAGTACGTTTTGCCACACAGCTAAATTTTGAGTTAGACAAAATTGTTTTTGATGCAATAAGCACCAACAAACAACGAATAAATATAATATCGAAAGAGCGAATTATTGACGAACTAAATAAAATATTACTCTCGCCCTACCCTTCTGTTGGACTTAGTTTACTCGAAGAAACAGGACTTTTAAACGAATTTTTTCCTGAGCTTACAAAACTTAAAGGAACAGAAACAATTAATGGTGTTTCGCATAAAGATAACTTTTATCACACCCTAGAAGTAGTTGACAATTTGGCAACAAAAACAGATAATTTATGGCTTTTATGGGCAGGGTTGCTTCACGATATTGGTAAACCTCGCTCAAAAAGATTTAATAAAAAACAAGGTTTTACTTTTCACGGACACGAAGTTATTGGCGGACGCATGGTTACCGATATATTTAAAAAATTTAAAATGCCACTTAACGAAAAACTAAGTTATGTAAAGAAACTTGTTGAACTACACCTCCGCCCTATTGCTATTGTTAAAGATGTTACCGATTCAGCAATACGTCGCTTACTTTTCGATGCAGGCGATGATATCGATGACTTAATGTCGCTTGCCGAATCTGATATTACATCAAAAAACGAATATAAAGTTCAAAAATTTTTGAATAACTTTGTTATTGTACGCCAAAAACTTATCGAAATAGAAGAAAAAGATAAGATTAGAAATTGGCAACCACCAATTACAGGCGAAGAAATAATGCAACATCTTAATATACAACCATCACGCGAAGTAGGAATAATAAAAAATAATATTAAAGATGCAATTTTAGATGGTGAAATTGAAAACTCAAAAGATGCTGCTTTTGCATTTATGGATAAAATTGCTAACAAACTAGGATTAAAATAATTATGAGAGTTGTTATACAAAGAGTAACAAATGCTAAAGTAGAAATTGAAGGCAAATTACATTCAAAAATAGGTATAGGTTTAATGATACTTGCAAGTTTTGAAAATAACGATACTCAAGATGATATTAATTGGATTTGCAAAAAAATAAATCAACTCCGAATTTTTGATGATAGTAATGGCGTTATGAATATATCTTTTTCAGAAATTGATAATGCCGAATTACTTGTAGTAAGCCAATTTACACTCCATGCAAAAGTAAAAAAAGGTAATCGCCCGTCATATATTCACGCCGCTAAACCCAATATTTCAATACCTCTTTACGAAATGTTTATAAAAACACTAAAAGAAGTAACACAAAAATCGGTAAAAACAGGTAAATTTGGAGCAAATATGCAAGTAAGTTTAACAAATAACGGTCCGGTAACTATTATTATAGATACCAAAAACAAAGAATAATGACTATTAAAGAAGCTCAAAAAACTGTTGATAATTGGATAACTACTACGGGAGTACGTTATTTTAACGAACTTACAAATATGGCAATTTTAACCGAAGAGGTTGGCGAAGTTGCACGAATTATGGCACGTAAATATGGAGAACAATCGTTTAAAGAAACAGACAAAAGCAACCTTGCCGATGAATTAGCAGATGTTTTGTGGGTAGTAATGGCAATAGCAAATCAAACAGGAGTTGATTTAACCGATGCTTTCAATAAAAATATAGAAAAGAAAAATAAAAGAGATAAAAACAGACATAAAGAAAATATTAAATTAAAATAGTTGTACAATGGAAGAAATTAAAAAAATGACAGTTGATAATAAACAAGTAAGTAGTGCTTTAGCAACAATACAAAACGAATTAAAGTTAAACACATCAGTACTTGAAACAGCTTTAAATTGTATCGATTTAACATCGTTAAACACTCACGACGACGATAGCAACATTATTAAAATGATTGAAAAAGTTAATAATTACAAATCTAATTTCGATTATAAAAATGTAGCTGCAGTTTGTGTTTATCCTAATTTTGCTAAAACAGTAAAAGAAACTTTAACCGACCAAAATATTAATATTGCAGTAGTTGCAGCAAGTTTCCCTTCGTCGCAAACATTTTTTTCTGTAAAACTTGCCGAGTGTGAACTTGCTGTATCTAAAGGTGCAAACGAGGTAGATATAGTTATACCCGTAGGTAAATTCCTTAACGAAAAGTATCAAGATGTTTTTAACGAAATATTTTTAATTAAAAAAACTATTGGCGATGCACATTTAAAAGTGATTTTAGAAACAGGAATATTAAAAAATAACGAAAACATATATAAAGCATCGTATATTGCAATGGAAGCCGGTGCCGATTTTATTAAAACAAGTACAGGTAAATTAGAACCTGCAGCTACTCCTGATGCTGTTTTTGTAATGACAAAAGCAATTAAGGATTATTACACAAAAACAGGAAGAAAAGTAGGAATAAAACCCGCAGGAGGAATAGCTACCCCTGAAGATGCTACACTTTATTACAATATTGTAAAATATAATCTTGGCAAAGAATGGCTTAATAATAAATTATTTAGAATTGGAGCAAGTCGATTAGCCAATAATATTTTAACAATATTAGAAAGAAAAGAAGTTAAATACTTTTAAAATAACAATATATTTAAAATATAAATCATAAAATAACACTGTATTATTAATAAATAGCCTTGCTAAAAGCAGACTATACATCATTTTGTAACCATATTTTATACATTCAAAAAACAAGGAATAAAACCAAATTAGATTAAAAAAAAATTGAGTAATAATAGCATGAAAAATATTACAAGAAATAAAAAATGGCATGTATTAATAACAAAATCTAGATTTGAAAAAAAAATTGCTAATGAATTAGAAAAAAATGGATTTGAAATTTGTTTTCCTATAAGAAAAGAGTTAAGGTTTTGGAGCGACCGAAAAAAATGGATTGATGTACCAATTTTCAAATCATATATTTTCATTAACATAGAAACTCATAATAAACATAAGGTTTTTGGCCCCGTAGGTTTATTAAAATACTTAGCTATAGGAAAAGAAACAGCTATACTTAAACCAAACGATATTGAAAATATAAAGTTGCTAAATGAGTCATCGGAACCTATAGAATTATCATACAAAGATTACGAAAAAGGAGAAAAAGTTCAAATTTTATCAGGTAATTTTAGAGGTTTACAAGGTGAATTAATAGAAAATGGAAGAAAAAACAGAATAAAAATAAGAATTGAAGGATTAGATTGTTATGCAAACATATTTATTGAAAAAAGTGTTGTAACTAGGATTTTATCATAATTATTATTAAGTTTGTAATACTAAATAGTAAGTTAGTATATGGGACTGACAATGGCGAAGCCGTATTAATACACATGGCAGAATATCTCTTCGTATTATTCTTAATTATTTACAAATAAAGTATTTACAAAGATATTAATGTATTGTATAAATCTATTTAAACAAAATAAATTACAATAGAAAAATATATAAATAGACAAATGAATCTCCTCGCCGCAAGCGGACGAGGTATCGTTTTGGAATACTATTCTTTTATACATCCCAAGGGACGGGGAATTAAACCCAAACAGATTAAAATCTACCTGTACTAACTTTTATTTTTTATGTACAATTAATACTTCGTCATTAGAAAATTCCATCCAAGCAAAATCGTAAACATAAAAATAAGTTTTACCCTTGCTATTAACATTAAAATGAGTATGATATTTAAAATTAAACTTTTTATTTTCTAAATCAATTCGGTTAACTTTCTTTTGCACTTTGTGTTTTCCCATTATTTCTAACATAATACTTCTATTTCGATGAAGTATTTTATTTATATCAGTTACCGCAAAATTAGTAACCCGTCTTAAATTGGTATGATAATAATTTTTACACTTTACTGAACAAAATTTTTTATCGCTCCTTCCAATTATAATATTACTACATATTTTACATTTATTTGCCATAAACTATATAATTATCAACATAATAAATTTATTCGTTTCTAACGGTTAAGATACGAATATTTTTTAATTAAACAATATTTGATTAGTATTTTCCGTATTTTTATAACAAATTAATTAAAGGTATGGGAATTATTATATACAAGCCAAAACCTATGGCTAAAAGAATTAAGGTATTTATACCTTACGAAATGGCTAATGAAAGGGAATCGTTTAAAAAAATTGAAGGTAAGTTTTATCACAGTCAGCAAAAGCTTTGGAGTATATTAAATACGCATGATAATTTCAATTTATTAAAACGTATTTTTGATAATAAATATTCCGTTATAGATGAAGAAAACAATGCGGTAATTCCAAAATTTACACTTAACTCAGAATCGTTAGATATACTTGCAAAATTTGAAAAAAAATTGATTTTGAAATCATATAGTCTAAGTACCATTTCCAGTTATAAATCTGAGTTTAGTTATTTTCTTCGATATTTTGAAAAGTTTGATTTAAATACAATAACAAAAGAACAAATTGAGAGTTATGTATATTACATGATAACGAAATACAAAATTAGTGAAAGCAAACAAAATTTATCAATAAATTCAATAAAATTCTATTACGAACACGTATTAAATAAACCACGTGAGTATTACGATATACAGCGTCCTAAAATGGCGAAAACACTACCAAATGTTTTAAGCATGGGAGAGGTATTAGATTTAATAAATTCGCCTACAAATATTAAACACAAAGCTATATTACATACTATATATAGTGGTGGGTTAAGAGTTAGTGAGCTTATAAATTTAAGGATAATAGATATTAGAACTGATGATAATTACATATTTATTAAAGGAGCTAAAGGCAAAAAAGATAGACAAACTTTATTATCTGATAATTTACTTATAGTTTTAAGAGAATATTACAAAGAGTATAAACCATCATATTGGTTATTTGAAGGACAATCAGGAGGTAAATACAGTGCAAAAAGCATTCAAAATATTTTTAGAAAAGCCCAGCAAAAATCTGGTGCAAACCCTTGGGCAACACCACATACACTCAGACACAGTTTTGCTACACATTTATTAGAAAATGGTGAAAATTTACGCAATATTCAAGCATTATTAGGCCATTCAAGTAGTAAAACAACAGAAATATATACTCATTTAGTTAATTTATCAAATAAAAAAATACAAAACCCTTTGGATTTGATTATTAGAAATAGTAAATTTGATAGATAAAACTAATAATATAACAAATGTAAATACAAACATAAAAGATATAAACGAAATAGTTGGTATCTTTGTTCGTATATACAATTGTTGTACATAATGCAAGAAGCATAACACGATATAACACTTTACCTAAAATTAAAAATCTAGCTAATGGAAACA
>CAMZKE010000018.1 GCA_947311115.1 uncultured Bacteroidales bacterium
CACCTCAAAGATAATTTGAGTTTAAAACTTCTCTCTGTTTTTTTAATTTATTTTTTTATTTAGGACGCTATTGATAAAAAACTTACATCAAAAAAAGAAAATAATATAGATTTAAGTAATTTAAA
The DNA here is from genome assembly GCA_947311115.1 of uncultured Bacteroidales bacterium. Lineage (GTDB taxonomy): Bacteria > Bacteroidota > Bacteroidia > Bacteroidales > JAFGXI01 > DYMG01. The sequence goes on from CAMZKE010000018.1 coordinate 126, forward strand.
TAATGGCATATATTTACTAAGAATAATTATTAATAATGAATACACAAAAACAAAGAAAATTATTATTCAAAAATAGTATTAAATTTATTGCTATTTTTATTATAATATTAAGTTCATTTAATTCAAATGCTTTTGAAAATAAATTGTATACACAAAAGGATACAATAATAAATAGTAAAATAAATAATTATATTTTCCCGAAAAATATTATATTTTTTGAGGTAAAGGGTGTTACAAATTATTATTCATTTAACTATGAAAGAAATCTTTTAAGCATAAAAAATAATAACTTTTCGATACGTGTAGGAATGTGTATTATACCTATACAAGGATATGCATATATATTCCCTATAACAATTAATTATAAAGCATTTTTGTCAAAAAAAATTATTGTAAATATCGGCTTTACATACAATAATTTTTTTGATAATAAATATTATTACAATTATGCACTAGAATTAGGTGTTTTATATAAATTTTATAAGAGTATGCATATTAGGTTTACAGGATTAAAATATTTTAATTACTATCAATCCTATGGTTTTGGAGTGAGCCTTGGTTTCGATTTTTAAACTTTAAATATATAAAAATGAATAGAAAATTAATTATTGTAATTATGGTGTTTTGTGCAAGCTTAACAGTAAAAGCACAAAATTTTTATGTTTCTGTAAAAGGGGCTTATGCTTTTGGTGTAAATAAAACTTATAGTGCAAATACTAATCCTTTTGTATCGTTAATAAATGAGAATTACACAAATAGTATTTCTACTGTAAAACCTGTAAATTATTCGCTTAGTAGTGGAATACCAATAAATGTTACATTTGGCTATTATTTTAATAAAAATATAAGTATTAATTTAGGTGTTTATTACAGTATTGGCAAAGAGTTTTCAGGAGAATTTACAGGTGATGGAATTAATAGTAGTTATCGTAAAATTACACTAAAAAGTTCGTATTTAGGCTTTTCTCCATCAATAAAATTATTTTATCCTTTAAATAATAAACTTAGCTTATACACTGAGCTATGTCTTGTTATTGCTAAACCACAAATAATCTTTGAAGGATATACCGAAGAAACGGATTATTACGATTCAAGTATAAGGAATATTTACGAAGAAAATTATGAAATAAATGGCAATATAAATATTGGGGGCAATTTTGGTTTAGGAGTTAATTATATAATTAATGATTTAATTTCTATAAATTTAGATGTTTCACATTTATCAATGCAGTACTCACCAACAAATGCAACACTAACAAAATATGCAATTAACGGTACCGATAACACAGCAGGTAAACCAGTTTCACAATCAGAATATGTTTTTGTTGATGAACTCTCTGACCTTGACAATAAAAATGGTAACCAACCAACAAAAGTTTTAAATTTTGCGTATTCGTATAATAATATTAGTCTAAATTTGGGTGTTTCTTTTTCTTTTTAAGAACTAGTTATATGAATTAGTAATTATAAAATGAATCTCCTCGCCGCAAGCGGACGAGGTATCGTTTTGGGATACTATTCTTTTATACGTCCCAAGGGACGGGGAATTAAACCCAAACAGATTAAATCCATGCTGGGCAAAGTTTGTAACTTCGACTAAAACAAACAAACGAACAAACAAACAATACAATTTTTAAAAAACTATAACATAGAATAATAATTTTTTAAAACTCTATTCAATCTTATTCTCAAAATCAATTACAAAATAAATAATGGTTACCAAAAAAATGTAAAACACTAAGTATAAAAAATATATATAACTCTAAATGTTTTCATAATATTAATATTGGAACTGCTTTTCTATTTATAAACTTTCAACTTTTTTCTTTCAATTCATAATTAACACTACTTAACATTTGTAAAAACTATTTAATACTTTATTAAGCTACATTTGTGATGCAAAAAAATAAGATACATTATGGAAGAAATAGTTGCACAAGAAACAAATACAACAAATGGTGTTGATATTAAGGCACTGAACGAACGCATTCAAAAAGAAAGTGCTATTATTGATATGATTACTATGGAAATGAACAAAGTAATTGTAGGTCAAAAGCACTTAGTAGAAAGTCTGGTAATAGGGCTATTATCAAATGGTCATATATTACTTGAAGGGGTTCCCGGCTTGGCAAAAACACTTGCAATTAATACACTTGCAACAACTATTGATGCAAAATTTAGTCGTATTCAGTTTACTCCCGATTTATTACCTGCCGATTTAATAGGTACATTAATTTATAGTCAGAAATCGGAAGAGTTTATAATTAAAAAAGGACCTATTTTCGCAAATTTTATTTTGGCAGACGAAATTAACCGTTCACCTGCAAAAGTACAATCTGCTTTGCTTGAAGCTATGCAAGAAAAACAAGTAACAATAGGTGATAAAACATACGATTTAGACAATCCGTTTTTAGTACTTGCAACACAAAATCCTATTGAACAAGAAGGAACATATCCGTTACCTGAAGCACAGGTTGACCGTTTTATGTTGAAGGTAGTAATTTCTTATCCTCAACAAGAAGAAGAACGATTAATTATGCGTCAGAATTTAGCTAAAAACTTCCCAAAAGTAAATACAATATTAAAAACTGACGATATTATAAAAGCTCGTGAGGTTGTAAAAGATGTGTATATGGACGAAAAAGTTGAAAAATATATTGTTGATATAGTTTTTGCAACTCGTTACCCATCGCAATTTGGGCTTGATAAATATAGCAGTATGATTTCATTTGGAGGTTCGCCACGTGCAACAATTAACCTTGCAAACGCAGCTAAAGCGTATGCATTTATTAAGCGAAGAGGTTATGTAATTCCTGAAGATGTTAGAGCAATTGCTCACGATGTTTTACGCCATAGAATAGGGCTGACCTACGAAGCTGAGGCCGATAATATAACATCAGAAGACATAATTAACGAAATATTAAATACTGTTGAAGTGCCTTAAACTATTTATTATTTTCTATTTATAATTTATTATTAAAAACTTATAAATAGAATGTTTCAATAATAAATATCAAATAATAAATATAAAATTAAAAGATGAAACTAATATTCAAATTAAAAGGAAACGAAGAAAAATGGCCTGCAAGAATGGAGAGCTATTTAGGAAAAGAATTATCAGCGCAAGCAAAAATAGAGGTTGATGCTACTGCAAGCGAATATTTAGCAAGCATTCAATTATTAAATTACAAAAAAAATGCACAATTAGAAACTAAGCTTAAAGCTGATGCTGATGTTATTTCTGCGTTTTTGATTAGTAACAAAGCCGTGCAGACAGTTATAAAATAAATGTAATTACTAATTGTTAATTACAAATTACTAATTATTTGTAAATGGAAGCAACCGATTTAATAAAAAAGGTTAGAAAGATTGAGATAAAAACTCGTGGTTTATCTAATCATATTTTTGCAGGAGAGTACCATAGTGCTTTCAAGGGTAAAGGTATGACATTTAGCGAGGTGCGAGAATATCAGTATGGCGATAGTATAAAAAATATTGATTGGAATGTAACTGCTCGATTTAATACTCCTTTTGTTAAAGTTTTTGAAGAAGAGCGTGAACTTACCGTAATTTTATTAGTAGATGTAAGTGGTTCAAAATCGTTTGGAACAACTGTTCAGCAAAAGCGTGATTTAATAACCGAAATATCGGCGGTACTTTCATTTTCGGCAATAAATAATAACGATAAAATTGGTGTGATTTTATTTTCTGATAAAATTGAAAAATTTATACCTCCCAAAAAAGGTAAAAAACATATTCTTAGAATTATTCACGACCTTATTGAGTTTAAGCCGGAGAGTAAAGGGACAGATATTGCAGAAGCACTTCGTTTTTTTACAAATGCAATTAAAAAGCGTAGCACAGCCTTTATAATTTCAGATTTTATTGATTCAGGCTACGAAAAAGCCCTGCAAATAGCTAATAATAAACATGATATTATTGCATTGCAAGTTTACGATAAACGTGAATTTGAATTACCAAATATTGGTTTAGTAAAATTTTTAGATGCAGAAACAGGTAAAACAAAGTGGATAGATTCGTCGAGTAGTGCAGTGCGTGCACAATATAATAAATATTGGAAAGTTCGTCAAGCAAAACTTTCTACAACATTCTCGAAATATAGTGTAGATAATGTAATGCTAAGCACCGATCAAGATTATATAAAACCACTTATAGGACTTTTTAAACGCCGTGGAGCAAAATAATTTATAATGAAAAATATGAAGTTTCAAATATTATTATATCTATCATTTATAAGTGTTGTAAATTTTGCACAACAAATTGAAGTTAGTTCAAAAATAGATACAAATTTAATAACTATTGGCGACCAATTTACCCTAACTTTAAGCCTAAAAAAGTCTGTAAATCAAGATGTGTCGTTCCCAATGTTATTAGATACAGTTTCAAAAGAAATTGAAATTGTTGAAGAAAAACCTGTTGACACTTTAAGCATATCAGATAACATTATTTCGTTGCAAAAAAAATACACACTAACTTCTTTCGACAGCGGAATGTATGTATTGCCACAATTTAATTTCACTATTAACAATACTGATACCGATACAGTTTCAACACAAGAAACTATACTACTGCAAGTATTAACATTGCAAGTAGATACAACTCAACAAAAAATTGCTGATATAAAACAACCTTTTGAAGCACCAATGACTTTTATGGAGTTTCTTGACGAGTACTATATGTATATACTTGGTGCACTTATATTAATTGCACTCATTATTTTAGGTCTTTGGTACAGAAAAAAACTTAAAAATACCGAACCAAAACAAAAGCAGAAAGCTGAAAAACCTAAAGAACCGGCACATATAATTGCTTTACGCGATTTAGAACAACTAAAAGAAGAAAAACTATGGCAAAACAACCGTGTAAAAGAATATTACGTTGAATTAACCAACATATTAAGAAAATATTTGTACAATAGATTTGATATTTACGCTATGGAAATGACTTCTGATGAAATTGTAACAGAAATTAAACAGCTTTCAGAAGTCAACGAAGAGTTAAAAAATAAAACACGTCAGTTTTTAACTATTGCCGATTTTGTGAAATTCGCAAAGGCAAACCCATTGCCTAATGACCACGACACCAGTATGAAAACAGTATATACATTTGTTGAAGAAACAAAACAAATTCCGGTTGAAACCAAAAATCAACCCAAACAAATGATTACTGAAACTGAAAATAATACAGAGACTAAATAATTTTATGAATTTTAAACTTTACGGACTTTTAATTTATTAACGATGTTTAACAATATTGAGTTTGCATATCCATATTTCTTTTATCTGCTAATACTATTAGTTCCGATAATTGCGTGGTATATTTTAAAACAAAATAAAATTCAATCAAGCTTAAAAATATCGTCTTTCGACGGATTTAGTCAAGTGCCGACAAGCTTAAAATATTATTTGCGACATTTGTTATTTGTATTAAAAATTACTGTTGCTGTATTTTTAATAATAGTTTTAGCACGACCACAAAGTACCGATAGTTGGAAAAATATAACAACAGAAGGTATTGACATTGTAATGGCTCTCGATATTTCGTCGAGTATGCTTGCTCAAGATTTAAAACCTGATAGGTTAGAAGCGGCAAAAGATGTTGCTCAAGATTTTATTCGTGAACGACCAACCGATAGAATTGGTTTAGTGGTTTTTGCAGGCGAAAGTTTTACCCAATGTCCATTAACAACGGACCATAACGTATTAATAAATCTGTTTAAAGATATAAAAACAGGTATGATTGAAGATGGTACAGCTATGGGATTAGGTTTGGCAAATGCAGTAAATAGACTTAAAGATAGCGAGGCAAAAAGTAAGGTTGTTATTTTACTTACCGATGGTGTAAATAACTCAGGTAGTATACCTCCGCTTACTGCTGCCGAAATTGCTAAAACTTTCGATATTAGAGTATATACAATTGGTGTAGGAACTATTGGTAAAGCACCATACCCTGTACAAACACCTTTTGGAGTGCAAATGCAAGATATGGATGTTAAAATTGATGAACAAACTCTTCAAGCAATTGCTGATAATACAGACGGTAAATATTTTAGAGCTACCGATAACGAAGACTTAAAAAATATTTATGCACAAATTGATAAACTAGAGAAATCGAAAATTGATGTAAAGGAATTTAGAAAAAAGAATGAAGAATATTTACCCTATGCATTAATAGCATTAGGTCTATTCCTACTCGAAATATTATTGAGATATACATATTTAAGAAAAAATCCTTAAAATTTGTAACTTAAAACTTAACAAAATGTTTAGATTCGAAAATACAATATATTTATACGCACTTATTATTATACCAATTTTGGTAGTGTGGTTTATAATTGTGTTGCGATACCGAAAAAATGCTTTGGCAAAATTTGGTGAAACACAACTGGTAAATATTCTTATGCCCGATTTTTCAATAATTAGATATAAATGGAAATTTATATTAAGTATGCTAGCTCTAACGTTTATAATACTTGGAATTGCAAATCCGCAAATAGGTTCAAAGTTAAAAGAGGTTAAACGTAAAGGTGTTGAAATAATTATTGCCCTAGATGTATCTAATAGTATGATGGCAGAAGATATTAAGCCAAACCGTTTAACTCGTGCAAAACGTGCCATTTCTAAACTTATCGATAATCTTAGTGGTAACAATATTGGGCTAATTGTTTTTGCTGGCGATGCATACACTCAACTTCCTGTAACAAGTGACTATGCTTCTGCTAAAATGTTTTTATCAACCATAAATACCAATATTGTTCCTGTTCAGGGTACTGATATTAGCAAAGCTATTGAGCAGGCAATAAATTCGTTTAATCCTGACGACAGTAAAAATAAAGCTTTAATTATTATTACTGATGGTGAAAACCATGAAGATGACGCTGTAGCTACAGCAGAAGAAGCAAAGAAAAAAGGAATAATTATAAGTGCAATAGGGCTTGGTTCGCAAAAAGGCACACCAATTCCTGTGATTGACCGTTTTGGAAGAAAAGATTACAGAAGAGATAAGAATGGCGAAGTTGTAATGACAAAATTAGATGAAAAAACTCTTGCTGATATTGCTGTTGCAGGTGGTGGCGATTTTGTTATTGCCGATAATTCAAACTTTGGCTTAGACCAAATTGTTGATAGCATCAATAATATGGAAAAACAAGAATTTGATAATAAAATATATTCTGATTACGAAGATAGATTTCAATATTTTATTGGATTAGGTTTATTCTTTTTATTATTTGAAATGATAATATTAGAACGAAAAAATAGATTTTTTAAAGGCGTTGATTTATTTAATGTAAAAAAATAAAAGTTTTAATACTGTTTTAAAATGAGGACAAAATATTTAATATTATTTTTGATTATTTCGATGGTTTCTTTTGCTCAAAAGGAACGTAAATATATTCGTAGCGGAAACAATGCATATAAAACAGACGATTATAGTTCTGCTGAAGTAGAATACTCGAAAGCTACAAATGAAAATAACGAAAGTTTTGATGCTGCATTTAATTTAGGCGATGCTCTTTACCGTCAAAAGAAATTTGACCAAGCAGAAGAACAATTCTCAAAACTATCTAATTATAAAACCTCGAAAGAAAACTTAGCTAAAGCTTATCATAATTTAGGAAACTCGCAACTGCAACAGAAAAAATTTGAGGAAGCAATTGAGTCATATAAAAGTGCATTACGCAGTAATTCTAAGGATATGGAAACAAAATATAATTTAGCTTATGCACAACAAATGTTAAAGAAACAACAACAGCAACAAAAACAAAATCAGAATAAAGATAACAAAGACAATAAAGAAAAGAAAAACGACAAGAATAAAGATAAACAAAACAAGGACCAGCAAAATAAAGACAAAAAAAATGATAAAAAAGATAAGCAGAATAAAGACCAGCAAAAACAAAACAAAGACAAAAAAGAGCAACAAAAACAACAGCAAACTGACCAACAAAAAATGAGTAAAAAAGAAGCTGAGCAAATGCTAAAATCAATTCAAAACGATGAGAAAAAGCTTCAAAAACAACTTAAAGGCAAAAAAGTAAAAGGGCAGAAAATAAAAGTAGAAAAAGATTGGTAAAATAATAGATATTAGATATGTTACATCTCAAGTCTCAAATCTCATGTCTCAAATCTCAAGTCTATTTTATACCTGTAACTATTCATTTAAAATATTTTTAACAGATGAAATTTCGATATATGAAGCACCACCTGCTCTACCAAAGTTTCCTGCAATTACCCCTATAGTATTATCTAAATTAAATGTACTCTTCTTTATAAGTTGTTTAATAGCTTGTTTAATAAATTCATGAGATGTTTTTTGAGGTTTCATATAATCAACATGAACTCCGTATGAAAGAGATAACTCACGCATAGTGTGTTTATCGTAGCATTGTGCATAAATAGTTACTTTCCCCCTATAAGCCGCAAGCCCTCTAATTGTCCGACCAGACGTAGTGTCAGCAATAATTGCTGTCATATTTAAAATCTGAGCCGATTCAACAATATTTTTAGTTAAAACAGCAGCTTCGGGTGTACTTATCACTTTAATTCCAATATCTTTAAATGAATCAGTTGACGATTCAACTTCTTTTGCAATTCTTGTCATCATTTTCACCGCCTCTAAAGGGTATTTGCCATTTGCAGTTTCTCCACTGAGCATAATAGCATCAGTACCATCATATACCGCATTTGCAACATCGCTCACTTCTGCTCTTGTAGGGCGAGGGTTACTTATCATTGAGTGAAGCATTTGTGTAGCAACAATAACCGGTTTTCTAAGCTGAATACATTTATTTATTATCATTTTTTGAATACCCGGAATTTTTTCTGTAGGAATTTCTAAAGCTAAATCCCCTCTTGCTACCATCACACCATATACATATTCTAAAATTTCATCAATATTATTAACTCCTTCTTGATTCTCAATTTTTGCTATAATTTTAATATTGCTAGCTCTTGCTTCAATTAAACTCTTTACAGCAATAACATCTTCTTTACGACGAACAAATGAATGTGCAATAAAATCAACATTATTTTCGATAGCAAAATTTATATATTCAATATCCCTTTGTTTTAATGCAGGTAAATTTATTGAAACTCCAGGGATATTTATACTCTTATGGTTTTCAATTACACCGTTGTTTTTTACCATGCATTTTAAGCAATCTTCATTTTTCTCAATTATTTCTAATTCAACATCGCCATCATTAATTAATAATTTATTACCTACATTTACATCATCTACAAATTTATTGTATGTTAAATATAAACAATTGCTTGTTGAATCTTCTCCTTGATAACCTTTAACAAAAATAGTGTCGTTTTCGGTTACTTTTATTGGCGATTTAACATTAGTAGTTCTAATCTCAGGCCCTTTAGTATCAATTAATATAGCAATTTTATCAGATACACTTCTAACATTATTTATAACTTTTAAACTACCTTCAAAATCTTGATGAGCGGTATTTAATCTTACTAGATTAAGCCCATTATTGAACATCTCTCTAATCAATCCAGGCTCACAATTTCTATCAGAAATAGTTGCAATAATTTTTGTTTTTTTTCTCATAAATTTCACATTGAATAAAATAATAGTATAAATATATAATATTATCTTAATAATCTTAGAAAAAACTAAATATTTTTTTTATTTTGCAAGTTAAATGAAAAACGCATTAGTCATATTTGTAATATTTATTAGTTTGTTCGCAAAAGCACAAGTTAATAAAGATGGGATACCCCAAATAACTTACTATTCTGAAAAAGAATATAACTCAGCTACACAAAACTGGGCAGCTGTTCAAGACAAAAGAAAAGTTATGTTTTTTGGCAATACTGAAGGTGTACTACGCTTCGATGGCAAAAACTGGACAAAATACAAAGTTGATAATGAATCAATAGTATATTCACTTGCCGTTGATTCAAATAATATAATTTATGCAGGAGCAATATCGGAATTTGGTTGCTTATTGCCAACAAAAGATGGCGATTTAGAGTATAAAATATTATCAGACCAAGTGGATTCAACAATTAATTTTTCTGAAATATGGAAAACATATTCCGTTAGAGGAGAAGTGTATTTTTGCTCGTGGGATTATATTTTTGTTTACAAAGACTTAAAATTAAAACGAACAATTAAACTACCTGAAAAATCTTTCCATTCTTTTGTAGTAAATAACAACCTATATGTAACTCATTATTCTTTAGGCTTATTAAAACTTGTTGGCGATAGTATTGTCCCTGTAAAAGGAGGCGAAAAATTTATACAAAAAAGTATTTTTGGTATTTTACCATTTAATGGAAAAAAACTACTTGTAACAACAGGGCAAAGCGGAGTATTTATTTTCGATGATGTTTTAGGTTTATCAGAGCAGTTTTTATCAGATACAGTTTTTTCATTAATAAAAAGAGCGGTATTATATAATGTAACCAAACTCATAAATGGTAATTATGCTTTTTCCACTTTATATGGTGGAGTTATTGTAACAAATAAAAAAGGCGAAATTGTTTACCATATTGATACCGAAAATGGTTTAGCAGATAATATTGTTACTTATGCCTACCAATCAGGTAACGGGCCATTATGGTTATGTTTAAATAATGGTATCGCAAAATTAGATATAAATATACCTTTAAACTATTACGATTTATCAAAAAATATTGAAGGTACTTTAAACAATATGATATTTTACAAAAATGTATTATATCTGGCTACAGATGGTGGTACATATTATATCTCAAATAATTCGCTTTATCCCCAATTAAAAAAAACAAAAATAAATGAACAAACATGGCAATTTAAAGAATTTAAAACTGAAACAAAAGATGTATTGTTAATTTTAACAAATCATGGTTTATTTGAACTAACAGATACTAATAATATAATTGATATTGAAAGTCAAGTTGCAAACCAAAATCTAAAACCAAAATCAATAAGAGCTAAAATCTCTTGTAAATTAAGAGATAAACCGGTGGTATTATTATTAAGGAACAAAAAAATAAAAGTATTAAATTATAAAAATAATAATTGGAATTTAGTAGATTACGATTTTAATATCCCAGCTAATGATATAAGTGAAGATAATAACGGTAATATTTGGATTACCACTGATTTTGATGGTGTTTACAAATTAAGTTATACAGACTCGTTAAGAGTAGAAAAAAAATATTTGAAAAATACAATATTTGAAAAAGTAAAATTAACAGTAGCATCAATATATAGCGATACAACTGTTTTTGGTACAAATAATGGATTGTACTATATTGATGAGAAAAAAGATGAAATAAAAAGAATAAAAATAAATGGAGTAGAGTTACAAGAAAATATTGGTAGAATAGAAATATTATACTCAGATGATATTATTTTCGTTACTAATAATAATAATAAAGATGTCGTTGTAACAAATAACTATTTTTATTTTCATAATGATACAAAAGAATTAGACAATGTTTTGTTAAGTGTTTTACCAAAATCAAAAACAAAAGCTTACTTTGCAGAAAAAGACAAGAATAAGTTATTTATTGGTGTTGGAAATCAAATATATTTGTTGAATAAAAAAGAAAAAAACACATACTTAAAGCCCCCAAAAGTAATTTTTAGAAAAGTATTTGCAAAAGACTCTGTTTTATTTAAAGGAATATTTACTGCAAAAAATAATAATTCTCAAATAGGAGTTAATCGAATAATCTCATTAAAATTTGATAACGAAAATAAACTGTCTTTAGATTACAAGTATAACGAAATAACATTTAAATTCGCAACACCATATTATTATAATCCTGAGGAATTAGAATACAGCTATTTTATGGAAGGAGATGATGATGAATGGTCGCCTTGGTCAAAAAACGATTACGATAACGAAAAACTAACTGAAGGCGATTATACACTTAAAGTAAAAGTTAGAAATATTTTTGGTGTTGAGAGTGCTGTTTCTGAATATAGTTTTACTATTAATGCCCCTTGGTATCGAACAATATGGGCGTATATTATTTATGGAATTTTAATAATTAGTATAATTGTATTAATAGTTTACTTAAACAACAGACGCTTATTAAAAGATAAAGCCCGACTAGAAGAAATAGTTAAACAAAGAACAGCAGAAGTTGTTGCTCAAAAAGATGAAATAGAGCATCAAAAAGAAGAAATAGAGAGTCAGCGTGATTTAGTTTTAGAACAAAAAGATAAAATAGAACAAATACACGAAGAAATTACCGATAGTATTCATTATGCTGAGAGAATACAACGAGCTATTTTACCAGCAGAAGAGCATGTAAATAAAGCAGTTCCTGAACATTTTATATTATTTAAACCAAAAGATATTGTTAGTGGCGATTATTATTGGGCAACAGTACTTGAAAATAAAAATAAGAATAAAAAAGATTTAATAGGAAAACTTGTAATAACAGCTGCAGACTGTACCGGACATGGTGTGCCAGGTGCATTTATGAGTATGTTAGGTGTAAGTTTTTTAAATGAAATAGTTAATGAGAAACAAATAGACCAATCTAATCATATATTAAATATGATGAGAGAAAATGTAATTACATCATTACAGCAAACCGGAGCTGAAGGTGAGCAGAAAGATGGTATGGATATGGCTCTATTGGTAATTGATTTTGAAAATAACAAAGTTCAGTTTTCAGGAGCAAACAATCCTCTTTATGTGGTTAGAAAAAAATCCTTACCTGAATTAAATGTTTTAACACCAGATACAGAAATTAGAATAAACGAAACTGATAATAGTGACTATATAATGTACGAAATAAAAGGCGATAAAATGCCTATTGCTATTCATGTTCTTATGGACGATTTCAGATTAAATGAATTTGAAGTAATGAGTGGTGATACATTATATGTGTTCTCTGATGGTTATGCCGACCAATTTGGTGGTAAAAAAGGTAAAAAATTTAAATATAAGCCATTTAAACGCATTTTCTTAGAAAATCAAGACAAGTCTATGAAAGAGCAAAAAGAAATTCTAGATAATGAGATTGAAGCATGGAAAGCGTTTATTAATCCGGTTACAAATACCGAATTTGAACAGATTGACGATATAGTTGTTATTGGTGTTAAAATTCCTTAGAAACAATAAAAGTAATAACTTTCTGATTACTAAATTAATAAACTCTAAATGCGAAATAATAAAAATAGTTTTTTAACTAATTTATTTTACACCTTGGCCGGTAACAAAAAAGAATTATCTCTTCAACACCGGCTGTTTAATATAACAATATTATCTACAGCTTTTTTTGTTTTTACAGGATCCTTAGTAAATATATACTTAGACCTAAATATTTACATTAAAATATATACAGCATCTCTATTTATTTTTTTAAGTTTAATATATTTTATCTCAGTTAAATATGAAAAATACAAAACTCTGTTGTTATTATATTTATTTTTAGTTCTTGTAACAGTTGTTAGTTTGTGGTTTATTAACGGTGGAAGTAAAGGTCCAACAGCTTTTTCATTTATTATTATTATCTATATATTTAACCTTTTATACGAGGACAAAAAGAAACCATTAATAAATATATTAATTATAATAATTTTTGCTTCATTATATATTATTGAGTATTTACATTCAGATTTAATTCTAAGTTACGAAACAGAAAACGATAGGTTTTTCGATAATTTTTTTACCGCTATATTTTACATCACCACTATGTCGTTTATTACAATTTTCTTTTTTAAATCGTTTTACGATGACAAATTTTTAACAGAAACTCAAAGAGATGAAATAATTGATAAAAACAAAGAAATTCAGAAGACACAAGACGAGTTATATAAACATAAAGAAAATCTTGAAGAACTTGTTTCAAAAAGAACACAAGAACTAATAAATATTAATAAAGAACTGTTATTGGCTAAAGAAAAAGCAGAAAATGCGGATAAACTTAAAACGGCATTTTTATCTAATATGAGCCACGAAATAAGAACACCTATGAATGTTATTATTGGCTTGTCTCAGCTAATTAAACGTCGTGAACTTGAAAAAAATAAGCGTGATGAATATATTAATACAATAATTGGAAAAGGGAACTTATTATTAAATATTATAAATGATATTATTGATGTAGCAAAAATTGAAGCTAACGAATTAACCATAAAAAAAAATAACTGTGAAGTAAAACATTTATTAAACGATCTACATTTAGCTTTTGAGAATAACCTTAAACCAAATGTTAAACTTAAAATTGAAATTCCTGATGAGGTTAATAATTTAGTAATATACACCGACACATTAAGATTAAAGCAGGTATTGATTAATCTTGTTGAAAATGCAAGGAAATTTACAAGTAATGGAGTTATTACCATTGGTTGTAAAAAAATAACAAATAATATTGAGTTTTATGTTAAAGATACCGGAATAGGCATACCTAAAGATAAATTAGATATAATTTTTAACAGGTTTAGGCAAATTCAAGAATCAAATACTAAAGAATATGGTGGTGCCGGTTTAGGTTTAACTATTTCAAAAAAAATTATTGAACTTCTTGGTGGCGAAATAACTGTTAGTTCAGAATTAAATAAAGGATCTGTTTTTTCTTTTAATATACCTTTAGATATAATTAAAAAAGAAATTACAATAAGTAATACCGAAGTAGAACCAGAAATTAATTGGTCTGATAAAACAATAATTTTAGCCGAAGACGAAGAGTTTAATTATATAGTATTAAAAGATTTATTGGAAGAAACAAAAATTAATATTATAAGAGCAGTTAATGGTAAACAAGTTTTAGATATTATTGAAAAAGAAACTAAAATTGATTTAATATTATTAGACATACAAATGCCAATAATGAGCGGTTACGAAGTGTGTCCTGTAATTAAAAACAAATATAATAATATACCGGTAATTGCACAAACAGCTTATGTTATGGCTGAAGATGAAAAACGCTTATTAGAACTAGGTTGTAACGATATTATAACAAAGCCAATCGATTTTGATGAATTATTAAATATGATAAATGATAATTTATAGTTTTATTTCTATGTTATAATTTAATCGAATATCAATTTTAATTTATTAGAATAACAGTTAAATTTACAAAATGCGTATAGTGTTTTACATATTATTTATATTGTCACAAACAATATTGTTTGCTCAAAACGATAGTTTAGTAAAATACTATGATAAATCAGAAGTGCAATTACGTAAAATAACCGATAAAGATTTAGTACAATATAAAAATAACGAGGATTTCGATTATAGAAAAGAAATTACTGAGCCTGAAAATTACTTTGCCAAGATAATAAATAAAATTATTAATTTCTTTTTTGGAAATAAAAGTATATTTGGAAAAGTACTAAAATACATTATAGTAGCATTGTTTTTTGTTTTTATTATTATTCGGTTACTTGGCTTTAAAGCTAACAATTTGTTCTATAAAAATAAATCAATAGATAATATTATTCCAATAACAGAAAATATTGATGACATAAATAATATAGATATTGACACTATTATTAACAATGCAATTAATAATAAAGATTATAAAAAAGCTACTCGTTACATATTTATTAAAACACTAAAATTACTTTCGAAAAAAGAAATTATAAATTGGGAAATAAATAAAACAAACAGAGATTATTATTACGAAATATCTGATAAAAATATTAAAGAACAATTTGTTAAATTAAGCCAAATTTTCTCGTACGTTTGGTATGGCGATTTTGAAATAAATGAAAATATTTTTTTACAATTTCAACAAAATTTCAAAAAATTCTTTGAACTGATTTATTAATCAGAACGTTATTTTTCACCTCTTAAATATATTAAACCGTATATTTGTCTGAATCAAAATATAAATTGCTATGAAAATATTTTACACATTAATTATTGCGTTATTTATTAACCTATCTTCATTTGCTGCAACATACACAAGCGTTGCAGACGGAAACTGGTCAACTTATACAACATGGTCGCCGGCAGGCGTGCCTCAACCAGGCGATGAGGTAATTATAAATACAAATGTTGTTATTGACGACCAATACACGCAACAAGGTTATTGGTCTGTTGATGGCGGTAGTATAACAATAAATACAGGTGCGTCGTTAATTGCAGGAGCAAATGTAATTGGTTTGTTAATTTCAAATGCTGGTGCAATTACTAACAATGGTACTTTATCAATAAATCAAATGTCTATTACAGGAGGCACTTTAACAAATAACAATATTTGTAATTTTTATTCATTAATATATAATTTGGATACATTAAAAAATTACGGAACTATTTTAGAAGTTGATAGTTTTTATACATCTGGAGCTTTTTATAACTATGCAAATGCATCGGTTATTTGCGACAGTATTCAAAATGATGGTTTTGTACAAAACGATGGCAGTATTTCCTTAATTGAAATGTATAATAATGGTACTTATAATAATACAGGAACATTTTCTTTTAACAGATATTATAATAATGATTATTTTAACAATACCGGAACTGTAACATCAACATACGACGCTACAAATGCAGGTTATTGGATTTGTTCTGATGGCTCATTAGTTACATTAGACCACAGCTTTACTAATGGTGATACTATTACACCACCGTCAGCACATTTAATTGTTGAAGGAACTTTCAATATTGGACATAATTTTATAAATTTAGATACTATCTCGGGAACAACATCGGGTCATTTTAATGTGCAAGATAGTTCGTACAATGCAGGAATAATGTATGGCGAATTTGAATTTTGTGACAATACTACTACTGTAATATCAGCACCTTTTATCGATTTTAATACCGGAACTATTGCATCAACAATTACATATTGTCAAACAACGGAAGTTGCAGAGAATAACTATGAAAACACAGTGCGTATTTTCCCAAACCCCGCAAAAACTAATATATTTATAGATACTGATAAAAATATTAAAACAGTAAAAATATTAAACAATATTGGTCAGGTTTTAATAGAAACAAATCAAAATAATATTGAAATACGCTTATTACAAACAGGAATTTATATTGTTATTATTGAAACAGAAAATTCTATTATAAAGCGTAAACTTATTGTAGAATAATACACCCTATATATTAGCCAAAAAAAGCAATCATATTTTAATATATAGATTGCTTTTTTATTTAATTATATGAATATCAGTTAATCAACAATTTCACCAATAAGTGTAGCTGAAGTGTGTTTAAGCACTTTTACATTTACTAAATCGCCTTTCTTATACGTTTTTTTAGGGAATACTATTGTATTATTTTGCGATGAACGACCAAATAAATCATTAGGTGATTTTTTTGAAGTTCCTTCAATTAATACTTCAAACACTTTTCCAACTTTTGAAGCGTTTGCTTTTTCTGATAATACTTGTTGTAATGCAATAATTTCGTTTAATCTTCTGGTTTTTATATCTTCAGGAACATCATCTTCAAATTTACGAGCTGCAAAGGTGTTAGGTCTCTCAGAATATTTAAACATAAATGCAAAATCGTAACCAACAGTTTCCATAACTTTTAGTGTTTCTTTATGGTCGTCTTCAGTTTCTGTACAAAAACCTGAAATTATATCAGTAGAAATATCACAATCAGGAATTATTCGTTTAATTGCATCAATTCTATTTAAATACCATTCTTGCGAATATCCGCGTTTCATTAAATCTAAAATCCTTGTACTTCCGCTCTGCACAGGTAAATGTATGTGTTTACATATATTTTTATGTGATGCCATTGTTTCAAGCACCTCATCATTCATATCTTGTGGATACGATGTAGAGAAACGTACACGAATATTAGGATAAGTTTCAGCAACAACTTTTAACAATGATGCAAAATTTAATACCGCACCATTTTCTTGTTCAAATTTATATTTATCAACATTTTGACCAAGTAAAGTAACCTCTTTAAAATTATTATCAACTAACTCGCCTACTTCACGTAAAATTGATTTTACATCACGACTACGTTCTCGCCCACGAGTAAATGGAACAACACAATATGAGCACATATTATCGCAGCCTCGCATTATAGATACAAAAGCAGAAACACCATTTGCAGCATAACGTACAGGCGAAATATCAGCATAAGTTTCTTCGCGTGAAAGAAGAACATTTACTGCCTTTTGCCCATCTTCTACTTGTTGTAAAAGATTTGGTAAATCGCGATAAGCATCAGGGCCAACAATAATATCAACAAGTTTTTCTTGTTCAAGCAGTTTTTCTTTAATTCTCTCAGCCATACAGCCAATAATTCCAATAATTAAATCGGGTTTACGCTTTTTCTCTTGTCTAAACAGTGTAAGCCGCCCTCTTATACGTTGCTCTGCATTATCTCTGATAGAACAAGTATTTATAAGAATTAAATCAGCTTCTTTTATATCATCAGTTGTTGCGTAGTTATTTTCTGCAAGTATAGAAACTACTATTTCACTGTCGTTTACATTCATTTGACAGCCATAAGTTTCAATATATAATTTTTGAGTAGCATTAGAGTTTTTTATTTCTAAATCGCTATCTGTTTTTATTTTTTTTATGTTGATATCGCTCATCGTAATAATATTTTTTGCAAAAATAAGCTAATTTATATTCATACTAAATAAAAAGTAGCTTTATTATATGTATTTTTTATAATTTTACAACTTAAAATTTAATAAGATGATAACTATAAAAGAATTTGTGTTTAACACATTTGCTATAAATACATACATATTAAGCGACGAGACAAAAAAGTGCATAATAATTGACCCGGGTTGTTCAAATAAAAGTGAAGAAGAAACTTTAATTGAATATATTGATAATAACAATTTAGAACCTGTTGCAATTGTAAATACTCACTTTCATGTTGACCATGTTGCCGGCGTGTATTTTGTGAAAAATAAATATAATATTGACGTTTATGGAAACGAAAACGATAAATATTTAGTTGATGCTGCTATCGATTCAGGTAAAATTTATGGTATGGAAATTAATGAAAAACCTTCTATTGATAAATTTTTAAATGATGGTGATATTTATAAGTTTGGAAATTCAGAACTAAAAGTTATACTTGTTCCGGGACATACAAAGGGTAGTTTAGCATTCTATTCAGAAAAAGATGGCTTTGTAATTTCAGGCGATGTACTTTTTAACGGAAGTATTGGTCGTACCGATTTACAAGGAGGTGATTTAGATGTTTTACTAAAAAGTATTAAAGAAAAACTTTTTACTTTAGATAAAAATACGGTCGTATATTCAGGTCATGGACCAGAAACAAGCATTGGTAATGAAATAAACTCTAATCCGTTTTTACTTGATAATGTAATGTAGCTATTAGACTTATAGATAATAGACCTGAGTTTTTAAACTCATAAAAAAAGAGTTTTCCTTTCAGAAAACTCTTTTTTTATCTTACATCTAAAGTCTCACATCTAAAAATCTATTTTTTATCCATAGAACCTTCATGTAATTCTTTATTTTCTTTTCTATTTCTATAAGTATCAATAGCAAGATATAATGCTTCTCTAAACGAATCTGGATTAGCTTTGTTTTTTCCGGCTAATTCGTATGCTGTTCCATGTCCGGGAGAAGTCCTGATAATTGGTAAACCGGCAGTGAAATTTACTCCTGAAGTAAAAGCAAGTGCTTTAAAAGCAGTTAAGCCTTGGTCGTGATACATTGATAAAATTGCATCAAATTTTGTGTACATATCTGAACCAAAGAAACCATCTGAAGCATAAGGTCCAATAGCCATTATGCCTTTTTCACGAGCCTCTTCAATTACAGGTAAAATTACTTCTTGTTCTTCGTTTCCTATTGTACCGTTGTCGCCTGCATGAGGATTTAAACCAAGCACAGCAATTTTAGGTTTTTTAATATTAAAATCGTTTTTAAGCGATTTCTGCATTGCTTGTAACTTAGATAAAATACGTTCTTTTGTTACAAAAGCAGGCACATCTTTTAATGCAATATGACCTGCAACCACTCCTACTCGTAGGTTATTACTTACAAGAAACATTAACGATTCATCGCTACCAAATTTATCTTGTAAATACTCGGTATGACCATTAAAATGAAACTTTTCTGATTGAATATTATTTTTATTTATTGGAGCTGTAACTAAAACATCTATTAGTCCCGCTTTTAAATCTTTAGTAGCACGCTCAAGAGCATCAAAGGCCGCAATTCCTGCTTCTTTAGTCGATTTTCCAAGTTCAACTCTTATTTCTCCTTCAACACAATCAATAATATTTGCTCGTTTTGTATGAGCTTTGTCTGCATCAGTAATATTATTAAAGCTAAAGCTATTAACATTTAATGCTTTACGGTAATATGCAGCAACCTTTGGCGAACCGTAAACTATTGGAATACAGAAGTCTAAAATTCTTGAATCCATTAGTGTTTTTATTATAACTTCGTAGCTTATTCCATTAATATCGCCGTGAGTTATTCCTATTTTTATTTTGTCCATTTTTAATTAGTTATATAGTTTGTAAAGTTATAAAGTTTATAAAATTTCACAAGCTATGTTTATTCTTTTAATTTATTAATCTACATATTTTTAAAATAATCGAAAAGCAAACGAACACCAACACCTGTACCATTTTTTGTATTATATTTATCGGTAGCAGCTAAATATGCAGGGCCTGCAATATCGAGGTGGATATATGGGTAATTGGTAAAATGTTCTAAAAATTTCCCTGCGGTAATAGCTCCTGCAACTTTTCCACCAATATTTTTTAGGTCGGCAATGTCTGATTTTATAAGTTCATCGTATTCATCCCAAAAAGGAAACTCAACAATACGTTCGTAAGTGTTGTTGCCACTTGTTTTAAGTTTATCGAAAACTTTTTTATTTGCATTGCCCATTCCAACAATTCCATAATGACCAATTGCAGCCCATGCAGCACCTGTTAATGTTGCTAAATCGAATACATGGTCAGGCTTAAATTGTTGAGCATAACTAAGGGCATCAGCTAAAATCATACGCCCTTCAGCATCGGTATTTAATACTTCAACAGTCAGTCCATTATGCATTTTTACAACATCTTGCGGTGCGTAAGCATTTTGCCCTGGTCGGTTATCTGTAGCAGGAATTAAACCTATTACGTAAACAGGTAAATTTGCTTCCGAAATAGCTTTAAGGGTTCCAACAACTGCTGCGGCTCCTGCCATATCCGATTTCATTTCGTCCATACTTCCGGCAGTTGGCTTTAGGCTTAACCCTCCTGTATCGAAAACCACGCCTTTACCAACTAAAATAATTGGCTTTTTATTTTTAGCATTTTTAGGTTTATGAGTTAAAATAGAAAATGTTGGAGGGTCAATACTTCCTCTATTAACAGCAAGTAAGCCACCCATTTTTAAAGTTTCTATTTTCTTTTTGCCAAAAACATCGACACCAAAACCTGATTTTTTGCCAATCTCTTTAATTTCTTCCGCAAGTTTCTCGGCTGTTAAATATGATAAAGGTTCGTTTACTAAATCACGAGATAAAAAAACGGATTTTATTAAAATATTTAAGTTTTCTACATCAGTTTTTTTAGCTATTTTGCTTAAAATATTTATTGTTGAAAGTTTTGTTCGTTTTTTATCAGCATCTTTAAAATATTTTAAAAACTGATACGAACTTAAAGCAATACCTTCAGCAACAGCTAAAAGCCCAACGCCTTTATCTTCAACACAAATTACATTAATCTCTTTTATTTTTAATTTGTCGGCAATGGTAAATGCTTTACTGCCCATATTTCTTAGATTTTCTATTATCTTATAATCGGGCTTTTTATCATCTTTTATAATTACAATTTTAAGATTGTCGAAACTGCTTAAGTCAATAAAATTACTTTTATCTTTTATTATTGGCTTTATATGTTTAATTTCTTCTTTATTGAAATTTGCCAGCGAATCGCCTTTATTTATTATTATTACAGCGTTTTTATCAAAATTTATTGCTGATTTTAATTTTATATGTACCATAGTAAATATTTTTATCTTGTAAAGGTAGTAAAATAAAAAAATATAAATAAGAAATAATTGTTATAATATTTTAGATTATATACATTTGTATATCATTGTATTACAACAACAAAATTTATTCATATGCATAAGTCTATCACTTTATTAATAACTATTTTAGCATTAACAATTAATTTATTTGCAACAACTTATTATTCTGACCCTGTAAACGGAAGTATGTCTAACAACGGCAGTACAACCGAACCATGGAGCTCTTTAGAAGATATAATGAATAGTGGTTTTGTTTTTCAGGCAAACGATATCATAAAATTAAGAACGGGAAATCATGGTTTTCCAAAAATTAATGGAATTAATAATGGTTTTGTACAGATAATGCCAGACCAAAATAATAATCCAATAATTAACCGAATATATATTGGAAGTGTTTCTGCCACATCTTTTTGGAAATTATCAGAATTAAATATTCAATCTATTAGAACAGGACAATATCCAATAAATTTGATAGATATTTATCCAAATAGTAATAATATTGTTATTGAGAACTGCACAATTAGTACATCTGAGAATACGCAAGCATGGACAAGGGATAATTGGCGAAATAATTGTAATACAGGTATTAGAGCTCAAGGATATAGCGTGAAGATATTAAATAATACAATTAAAAATATTGCCGTAGGCATTTCAATGGAAGCTGATAGTTCGCTAATTTCGGGAAATGTTATTCATTTTTTTACAATTGATGGAATTAGAGGATTGGCAAATAATTGCATTTACGAGAGTAATATAATAACTGATAATATAGTTGTATTTACATACTCTGAAAATCATTACGATGGTTTTCAATCGTATACATGTTGCCCTGTTGGTGCTGATACTCTTAAAAATATAATTATACGTAAAAATCTAATTATTAACACTACCGATTCAACTCGAAATTTTAGAGGTCCTATGCAAGGTATTTCAAATTTTGATGGCTTTTATGTAAATTGGACAATAGAAAACAATATAATTATTACCGACCATTGGCACGGGATTACTCTATTGGGTGCAATAAATTGCAGGATAATAAACAATACAGTTATTGATCCTTATGATATATCACCAATTGACCCATACGACAGCTTAAGTATTAACCAACACGGCCCTGCGTGGATAATGATTGCAGCTCATAAAAATGGTACGGCAAGCCATAATAATACAATTAGAAATAATTTAACAGCAGCTATAAATAACGATAATAATATTGGTGATGTTGACCACAATATAATAATTGGAGCTAGTAGCAATTACAATAATTTTTTTATAAATTATGCAGATTTTGATTTGCACTTAATTAGCTCTGCATCAGCTATTGATAACGGAAGTAGTGTAATGGCTCCTTCATTAGATTTTGATAATAATTCACGTCCAAGTGGCAATAATATTGATGTTGGGGCATACGAATATCAACAAGCAACTATTGTAAATAGGATTGCTGATAATGAAATTTTATTACATCCCAATCCTGCACAAAATTTTATAACAATAAAAGTTGAAAAAAATAATACTATTAATATTTTTGATGTTACAGGAAACCTAGTTATTACAGAACCTTATCAAAAAAATAATACTATTGATGAAGTTGAAATTAATATTTCTTTTTTAAATAAAGGACTTTATTTTGTTAGAATTGGTAATAAAATAGGTAAATTTATAAAGCAGTAGCTAATTTATATAAATTTTAAATATGTATTTTGCTGATAATCAGGCAAAATATTTTTGTCATCTACTTATAAAAAATATACTTTTATAAAAAATAAAATTTAAATAATGAGAAAGTATATTTTACTTGCGTTTTCTGCTTTATTAATAATAGCTTGTACACAAAACGCCAAAATTAAAAACGAGGGAGAAAAAGAAATGGAAACAAATCCTTTATTAACTGAATTTAATACTCCTTTTGGAGTTCCACCTTTTGAGCTAATTAAGCCGCAGTATTATATTCCGGCAATACAAGAAGGTATAAAACAACAAAATGAAGAAATTGATAATATAGTAAATAATTCAGACGAACCAAGTTTTAAAAATACAATTGAGGCGTTAGATTATAGTGGTGAATTACTTCGCAGAGTATCATCTGTTTTAGATAATCTAACTTCGGCAGAAACCAACGATGAGTTGCAAAAAGTAGAAAAAGAAGCATCGCCAATAATGATAGAGCAATCAGATAAAATTAAGTTAAACGAAAAGCTATTTGCAAGAATTAAACAAGTTTATAATAAAAAAGATGAACTTAATTTAAATACTGAGCAGCAAATGCTTTTAGAAAAATATTATAAAGATTTTGTACGTGGTGGTGCAAATTTGAATAATGAAGATAAAGAAACGCTAAAAAGTATAAACAAAGAGCTTGCAATGTTATCTATTAAATTTGGCGACAATGTTTTAGCAGAAACAAATGCTTTTGAATTAGTTATTGATAATAAAGCTGATTTAGCAGGTTTACCCCAAGGAGTTATTGATGCAGCATCAGCAACAGCAACAGAAAAAGGATACAATAATAAGTGGGTTTTTACTACTCAAAAACCAAGTTTAATTCCATTTTTAATGTATTCCGAAAAACGTGAGTTACGCAAACAAATGCAAGATGCGTATTTAATGCGTTGTGATAATGATAATGCAAACGATAACAAGGAAATTATCACTAAAATAATTAAGCTACGTCAGCAAAAAGCAGAAATTTTAGCTTATAAAAATTATGCTGAATATATTCTTGAAGAAAATATGGCTAAAACTCCTGAAAAAGTTTATGAGCTGATAAACAAAGTAATGCTAGCTTCAACCAAAAAAGCCATTGAAGAACGTACTGAATTACAAAAATTGCTTGAACGAGACGGCAAAACCTTTAAATTAGACTATTATGATTGGTGGTACTATGCCGAAAAATTAAAAAAAGAAAAATATAATGTTAACGATGAAATTTTACAACCATATTTTGAGAAAAATAGTGTTCGTGAAGGAGCTTTTATGGTTGCAAACAAACTTTATGGAATTAAATTTGAAAAATTAGACTCGGTACCTGTTTATAACAAAGATGTTGAAGTTTACAGAGTAACCGAAGCTGACGGTACTGGAATAGGAATTTTATATATGGACTTTTTTGTTCGTCCCGGAAAAAAATCGGGAGCATGGATGACAAGTTATCGTAAGCAATATAAAGAAAATGGTAAAAATATTGAACCTATTATTTCAACAGTATTTAATTTTGCTCGCCCTGCAGAAGGAAAACCTGCACTTCTTACTTTCGACGATGTTGAAACAGTATTTCACGAATTTGGACACGCACTTCATGGTTTATTATCAAATTGTACATACATTAAACTTTCAGGAACATCAGTAGCACGCGATTTTGTTGAACTACCATCTCAAGTAATGGAGAATTGGGCTAGCGACCCTGTGGTTTTAAAGCTTTATGCAAAGCATTATAAAACAGGCGAAGCAATACCTGATAGTTTAATTGAAAAAATTGATGCATCAAGTAAATTTAATCAAGGTTTTGCCACAACAGAATTTATGTCGGCAGCTATTTTAGATATGGACTGGCATACAAAAATTAAAGATTTTGATAATATCGATGTTCGTAAATTTGAAAACGAATCTTTAAAAAATATGGGATTAATACCTGAAATAAAAGTTAGATATAGAAGTACATATTTCTCACATATTTTTCAAGGAGGTTATGCTGTTGGATATTATGGTTATTTATGGGCTGCAATTCTTGATGCCGATGCTTTTCAGGCATATAAAGAAACCGGAAATGTATTTAATAAGGAGGTAGCTAATAAATTTAAAAATAATATTTTAACAAAAGGAGGGACAGATGACCCTATGAAATTATACATTCAGTTTAGAGGTAGAGAACCAAAAATTGAGGCTTTACTTAATAAACGTGGCTTAAATTAATTTTTTAGATTTAATCTGTTTGGGTTCAATTCACGTCCTTTGTGACGTACAAAATAACAGTATTCCAGAAAGATACTTCGTCCGCTTACGGCGAAGAGATTCATTAAAGCGAGCTTGTTTTAAATTATTAAGACAAGCTTGTTTTGGTTAACTTATTTAATAATGAAAATAAATTTAGCTCCCATACAGGGATATACTAATGTTGATTACAGAAAACTTCACGCTAAATATTTTGGCGGTGTAGATAAATATTATTCGCCATATTTACGTTTTGAACCTAATAAAGAACTGAAAAAATCGGTTGTAAAAGATATTTTGCCTGAGAATAATGAAGGAATAAACCTTGTTCCTCAAGTATTAGGAACAGATGTGAATTTATTTATTGAGTTGGCAAAACAATTTGAATATTACGGATATACAGAAATTAATTGGAACTTGGGATGTCCGTACCCAATGGTAACAAAACGTGGTTTTGGTTCGGCATTAATGCAAACTCCTGATAAAGTAAAACAAATATTAGAAACGGTTTTGCCAAAAATAAATATTCAACTTTCAATAAAATGTAGGTTAGGTTTTGAAAACGACAAAGAAATATATTCATTAATTAATGTAATAAATAATTTCCCAATTAAAGAGTTAACAATTCATACTCGTACCGCAAAACAAATGTATAAAGCTAAAGCTAACCCCGATGCTTTTAAATCAATTATTCAACATAGCAAACATAAATTAATTTATAATGGCGATATTAAAACTGTTGAGGATATCGTAAAATTAAATCAACTTTTCGATAATAAAATTACTAACTTTATGATTGGAAGAGGCTTATTAATGAATCCGTTTTTGGCACAAGAAATAAAAGCTAATATTTATAATAAATCAGAAAAATTAGAAATTATAAGAAATTTTATTGATGAACTTTTTGAAATATATTCAGAAAAATTACAAGCATCACATTTAATTCAACGAATAACAACTCATTGGGAATATTTATCATTTGTATTTGAAAATCAGCACAAAACCTATAAGAAAATAAAAAAGGCAAAAACTATTGCAAAATATAAAACCACAGTAAATGAAATATTTTTATCAGAACCTAAGTAATACGTATTAGTTTAAAAGGTAATATTTTATATATGCACTAAATATTGTAAATTTACCAAATATTTATAAAAATATGCAGGTATATAAATTTGGTGGAATATCGGTTGAAAGTGCTGATGCTATAAAAAATATTACTGAAATTATTAGAACAACAGACACAAATATTGTTGTAGTAATTTCTGCTATGGGTAAAATGACTAACAAATTTGAACATTTAGTCGATATGTATTATTCTAATCAGGATTACACTAATGTAATTAATGAAATAAAAGAATATCATAACAATATTATTGATAAATTATTCGATTTAAAACATAATATTTACACACAAATTAATAAACTATATAATAAACTTGAAGATAAATTATCGGAGAAAGTTTCAACTAATTATGATTACGAATACGATAACTTAATAGTTTATGGCGAATTACTTTCAACAACAATTATAAGTGCATATTTAAACAATTCAGGTATAAAAAACACTTGGGTTGATATTCGTGAAAGTATTGTTACTGATGGTTTCTTTAGAGATGCAAAAGTACTTTGGAAACAAACACAAAACAATTTAATAAACAATTTTTTAAAACGCTCAATAATTGTTACTCAAGGGTTTATAGCTTCAGATAATAAAGGAAATTCTGTTACATTAGGACGCGAAGGTTCAGATTTTACGGCATCAATAATTGCATATTGTTTAAATGCCAAAAGTGTTACTATTTGGAAAGACGTGCAGGGAATATTAACTGCCGACCCTCGTATTTTTTCTAATACCATAAAAATTGATAAACTAAATTATAAAGAAACCGTTGAGCTTGCATATTACGGTGCACAAGTAATACATCCAAAAACCATTAAACCCTTACAAAATAAAAATATACCACTTTTTGTAAAATCGTTTAAAAATGTTGCAGAAAGCGGAACACTAATATATAATGATAAAACAAATATTACCTCACCAATAATTATTTTAAAAAACAATCAGGTGCTAATTTCAATATCGCCAAAAGATTTTTCATTTATTGATGAAACTAATATCAGTAAAATATATACAGCACTTGCCGAACTTAAAATTAAAGTTAATTTAATGGAAAATTCTGCCGTAAGTTTTTCAATTGTTACCGATAATTCAAACAAAATTAATTTACTCATTAAAAAATTAAAGCCTTATTATTTAATCAAATACAACACAAATTTAGAGTTGCTAACTATAAGGCATTATAATAAAAACAAAATATCTGAGTTGTTAAAAAATAAAGATGTTATAGTTGAGCAAAAAACAAGATATACAGCAAGGTATGTTGTGAAAAACAACTAATAATATGAAAGTAATCAAATTATTAATAAAAAAAATATTAGCTAGGTTTTTTATTTTACTTGGCGTAATATTTTTAATAATGATAATACTTAGTTTTACTTCTTTACCTTTTTGGATGTATTATTATTTAGGAATATCGCATAATAATATAAAAGAAACGCCAGATTACATTGTTGTTTTAGGGGGTGGAGGAATACCAAGCGAAAGCGGATTAATGCGAAGTTATAAAGCTGTTAAAGCATCAAAAAAATATCCAAAAGCAAAACTTATTGTTGCCTTACCCGGCAATGTTAAAGACAGCACAAGCTCAGTAAATTTAATGCGTCATGAAATAATAAGCAGAGGGATTGATTCGTTAAAAATACTATTAGAACCCATAGGAACAAATACCAGAATGCAGGCAATTAAAATATCTGAAATGATAAATTTTAATGCTAATATATTAATAGTAACTTCACCTGAACATATGTATAGAGCAACCAGAGTTTTTATTAAAGCAGGACTTAAAAACACAGGTGGCGAACCAGCATTTGAAGATGCAATTGAATCTGTTTTAACATATAACGATGATGAACTTGGAGGTAATAAATACATTTTAGATATTGGCAATAACACCCAGTTACGCTATCAGTTTTGGAATCATTTTAAATATCAAATAATTGTGTATAGAGAGTATTTTGCCATAGCATATTATAAATTAAAGGGTTGGATATAACCAAAACATACAAAAAAATGAAGAAATTAAGCTTAGAGGAATTAAACAGAATATCGGTTGATGAATTTAAAAAAACTGATAAAATACCTATTGTTGTAGTCCTTGATAATATTAGAAGTTTAAACAATATAGGCTCTGTTTTTCGTACTTCAGATGCTTTTTTAATAGCAAAAATATACCTTTGCGGAATAACCGCAACACCACCCCATAAAGATATTCATAAAACCGCACTTGGTGCTACCAACTCTGTTGCTTGGGAGTATATAGAGAATACTTTAGAATTAGTAAATAAATTAAAATCAGATGGGTATATAGTTGCTTCGATAGAGCAAGTTGAAGGTAGTGTAATGTTAAACGAATTTAGACCTAAACCTAATACAAAATATGCAATAATACTAGGCAATGAGGTTAAAGGTGTACGTCAAGATGTGGTTAACAACAGCGATTTATGTATAGAAATTCCGCAATTTGGAACAAAACATTCTCTAAATATTTCTATTGCAACAGGAGTTGTTTTGTGGGATATTTTTAATAAAATTTGGTATAAAAAAGGCTAACTTACAAATATAAGTTAGCCTTTTAACCCGAATTACAAGACTTTAGAAAAAGTAGCAAAAAAATAGCTAACTTTACGCGTAGTCAAAAAGCCTATGAATTTAATGGTGAGGTATACCATCCCTTCCCGGATTATGGTGGAAATGTAAAAGTGTCGAATACAAATTCGACACCTTTGAAGCATTAATTGGTGATTCATCTTAGACGAAATCCCGTATGGAATAATACTAGCACAAATATACATTTTCGGCTACATTTTTTACTAATTATTAATTTAAATTAAAAAAAAATGAAAAAAAAGAAAGAAATGATGAACATTATTCATCCCAATTCAGCTGGAATAGACATTGGTTCAAAAAGCCATTTTGTGGCAGTTGGTCAAAAAGAAAATCAAATTAAAGAATTTGGAATTTATAGTTCAGACTATAAAAAAATAGTTTCTTATTTAAAAGAAAACAAAATAACAACCGTAGCAATGGAAAGCACAGGGAATTATTGGCAGACTTTGTTTTTTAAATTACAAGAATCAGGTTTTGAAGTCATTCTTGTATCGGGTCATCAAACAAAAAATTTACGAGCAAAAACAGATGTGAAAGATGCACAGTGGATTCAAAAATTACACAGTTTAGGATTGTTAAGAGGTTGTTTTTTACCTGATGAACAAACCAATAGATTACGAATAATCCATAGACATAGAAGTTCTTTAATTGAAGAAGCCTCAAAAATGGTAAATAAAATGCAAAAAGCATTACATCTTATGAATCTAAGGTTAGATGTTGTGTTAAGTGATATTACAGGAAAAAGTGGAATGGCAATAATAAATGCTATCGTAGAATTAGGAGTAAGAGATG
>CAMZKE010000019.1 GCA_947311115.1 uncultured Bacteroidales bacterium
ATTCTATTTTGAATGAGTTTATGGTGTTTTTGTTTTTTGTTGTAGTATAACACCAATGCTGCTATACTGAGCAACGCGAAGCGTCTAACCCTGATTATTCATGCTTTTTTTTTTCTGAGACTAGGCGACAAACCATGTAGCTGTATATGAATACTGCAAATGGTTTGCAACGAAGTATCAGGAATAGAAAAATGTACATTGAAAAATATAATCACACAAATTTGGGTGTTTTGGGTTTTGTGATAACCGACTGCTTATAAATAGATTATACGTAATATTATTGAATTATATGAATAATGCGGGTTAAAATATAGAAATACAATTTTTGTACGAGGACTGAGCGAAAGCTGTCATTCTTCTTACTCCGTATATTTATAAAAACAAATTGATTATGAAGATGAAAACTGTTATGCAAATTCATATTTATATTAGGATTTAGCCGTTTTTAATTACACTATTGGTAGCAAATAATAATGCTTTTGCTTTAATTAAGCATTCTTGGTACTCTTTTTCTGCGTTAGAATTTATGGTAATAGCACTACCTACTTGAAACGATAAATATTTATTAGTAGAATTATACAAAAGGCTTCTGATAATCACATTAAAATCGAAATCGCCATTCGGGTCAAAATAACCAACTGAACCTGAAAATAAACCTCGTGCCGATTTTTCATATTTTTCTATAAGTTTCATTGCGCGTATTTTAGGAGCACCTGTCATGCTTCCCATAGGAAACATATCTTTAATAATATCAATATTATTTTTTGTTTTGTTTACTTTTGCTGTAATAGTAGAAATCATTTGGTGTACTTGCGGGAAAGTATATATTTTGAATAATTCATCAACATTAACAGTTCCTTTTTCTGCAAATTTTGCTATATCGTTTCTCACTAAATCAACAATCATTACATTTTCTGATAATTCTTTTTGGTCAGTTTTTAGTTCTTTTATTAATTGCAAATCTTTTATAGTGTCATTATCTCGTTTTATTGTGCCCTTTATAGGTTGAGATATAACAGTTTGCCCTGTTTTTTTAATGAATCTTTCCGGAGTAGCACTTATTAAATACTTATTGTCAGTTTTATAAAATGTAGAAAATGGTGTTGGTGATATTTTTATTAAATTTAAGTGTGCATTTATTGGGTTAAACTTAGCCACAGTAGAATAAAATTCTTGGCAAAAATTAGCTTCATATATATCGCCTAATTGAATATGTTGTTTTAATTTATTTACAGTATTAATGTATTCGTTTTTTGAAAAAACAGGAGTAAAAGAAATAGGATTAATATCAGAATTAGTAATTATTTGAGTATTTATCTGATTAAATATTTCGTTAATATCATTTTTACTTGAAGTAATTGAAACAGTTTTATTACTAATAATTATCAAATATTCAGGTTCGAAAAAGTGTAAAATAGGGAAGTGTAAATTATCTTTATTTTTTGATAGTAAATCCTCTATATCGTTTTTTAAATCGTACGAAAAATATCCGAAAATATAGTTATCACTATTGTTGTAAAACTCTTTAAGTTTATTGAAAGCATTTTTATGTTTAGTTAGTTTTATTTCTTTTTCAGCTCCAAATCCTGCTATATACTCGTGTTTTGAGTATTTATCTGATTTGTAATTGTTACTATCTAAAATTGCAACAGAACTAAATGTATTTGACCATTGTAGAATTTTTTGTTTAAATTCAGAAACTTTACTTAGCTTATATTTTATTGTTTTGCTCACATTGCAAAGCTAATGCAAATTTAAAAAACAAAGAATTAAAATGTGGTATAAAGCAAAAGAGCAATCTATTGTTTTAACAGATTGCTCTTTTGCTTTATTTTTATTGCGAATATTACCTAAACTAAGCTATTCTAAATTTTTAAAATCGCTCAATTTAGTTAGTATTATAAACCTAATACCGAAGTACCTTGATTAAACTCAATATCAACAGCTATTCCTGCTTTATCAATTTTATCTAAATCTTTTTGTAGTTCAGGGCTAATAGTTCCTTGCTCCTCAACTAATTTTTTAGCAGCCTCGTAATCGCCATCACCTTGTACTTTAAGAATTAATGCACCAAGTTCGTCTGATGCTTCTTTCATTTTCTCGAAATTAACTTTATATGTTCCGGTTTCAGCATTGCGAGTAAAAGCACCTTTTTCTGTAAAAAAGTTAAAACGAATCATATTTGCTACTCCATGCGAGCTTGATAATCCGAAACGAATAGAACGGAAAATACTAGCCATAAATGTAACATAGTTATCCATTAAATCTTTGTTTTCAAACTCTCCCATATCGTTAAGTTTTGTAATTAAAAACAAACCTAAAATATCGGCTTTTCCCTCTTCAATTTTTGAGTAATAACTTTTAAGAGCATCTCTTACTTCAACTTTACCATTACTTGCAATAGTATATTTTACGCCTAAACCATGAGCAACTTCATGAAACATTGTATTTTCAAAAAACGCATCGAATTTTATGTGTTTGCGTTGGCTTTCGTCGATTAATATATTTGAAATAGGAACAACCATATTATCAAATTTTGCTTTCATTACATTTTTTAATTGTAATTTACGACTACCTTTTTTAGCATGAACACGAGGGTCGTTTGGTAAGTTTATAGCAATATTTTTACCACCTGCATTAGCATCACCGGCATAATATATTACATCGTATGCGTTTAAATCTGCATTAGCATTTGCTTTTTCTTGTTTGTATTTATCTTCACAAGGAAGTGCTTTTTGCATTTCAGGCAATAATGCAGCATATTTATTAAGCCTTTCGCTCCACGATTTATCTTTTACTAAAATTTGAGCTGAATGGGCTGCTTTGTACCCATAAAGAGCATCTTCGTAGTTTTCAATAGGTCCAACAACAAAATCAATAGTGTTGTCTTTCATATCCATCCAAGCTAAATCGCTTTCTAAATAATCATCTGTTAATAATGCCTTAGCACGTAATGTTAAGTAATTCTTCAATCCTTCATCTTCGGCAAGTTCGGCAGCTTTAGTAAGTAATTCAGCTGCTTTAGTAACTTCCTCTTTGTATGCTTCATGATACCATACTGTTTTTAGTTTGCCTTCATCATCTCTTCTTAAAAGAGTGTACCAGCTAGTTTTATTTTCATCGTTTAATGCCTGAAATTCTTCGTCTGTCATATCAGCAGGATAATAATTTGCTCCTTTAGGTTTTTCACCGTAACCATCAATAAAGGGCTTTTCGTTATCTAGTCTATCCCAAGGACCATAATTTATTTCTGCAAAATGTTTTG
Source organism: uncultured Bacteroidales bacterium (assembly GCA_947311115.1). Taxonomy (GTDB): domain Bacteria; phylum Bacteroidota; class Bacteroidia; order Bacteroidales; family JAFGXI01; genus DYMG01. The sequence continues at coordinate 3,266 of CAMZKE010000019.1, forward strand.
TATCTGCATCGGTAATTTTTGCAAAAAAATCGGTTTTTGATTCTGCTAAAGCATCTTTCCAAAAAATATTATCCATAATTTTTGCTGCTTCAATTAAAATTGGAATCATTTTCTTTTCATTTTGGGTTAGCTTACTAATATCAGTAGTAAGGTCAACCTTAACATATTTTTCTACATTTTTTTGCATTACTGTTTTTTCAACAATAGTTGTATCAGTTTCTTTTTCAGTAGTTTTATCTACTTTTGCAGATTGATTACAACTCATTAATGTTGCAATAGCAATACCCGAGAATAATAAAATTTTCTTCATTTTTTATCAGTTAAATTAATTTGCCACTAAGATAGTAAAAATCTTATTTAGAATTTAATTAACTTGTGTTATTCACAGGGCAGATGCACACTATTAATTTAACCTACTGAACTTTCGCACTCAATATTATCAGTATATACAACAGTTTTAAAATTTATCAAATAAACTCTAAATAGATACTGTGTAAAATACTTGTCCTCTTTCGCCGGACAGGCGACTCCATTTTGCCTTGATGCAAAATAGAGGAAAAAATCAAGACCGAACGATGCTGTACG